>NZ_JOMR01000001.1:1502738-1805476 GCF_000711195.1 Thiomicrospira pelophila DSM 1534
CAAGTTACCCTGCAACACGGTCAACTTGAGGACGGCTTATAATGCGCGCCAACACCGGAATAGTCTCTAGTTTTAAAGCGGCTAGCTTGTGGTTTATGCGCGGATTTAGGCGTGGAGACTGGCTTTGGTTATGGCTGGCGGTGGTGGTCGCCAGTTCGAGTGTGACCCTGGTTGAACAATTGGCTCACACCGTTCATCAAAGCATGCTAGCAAAATCGGCCGAATCCTTGTCCGCGGACTTGGTGATTCGTTCCAGCCGTCCGATCGAACCGACTTGGGCCAAGCAGGCTCAAGCAGATGGTCTGGACACCAGTGCAAACATCACCCTCACAACCATGGCCATGTTTAACGATCAGTTTCAAATGGTGCAACTAAAAGGTATCGAGGCTAACTACCCACTGCGTGGTGCATTGCAAACGAAACAACAAACTTCGCTTAGTCAGGTGCAAAGCGATCAAATATTGGCCGACCCACAACTCAACGGGTTAATTGATTTAAAGCTAGGCGACACACTCACTTTAGGGCGTAAAGAATTTAAGGTGCGAGATTGGTTAAGTGGACAGGACGTATTTCAAGCTACTTTTTCGCAATTCGCGCCGCAAGTGATTTTGCCGCTCAATCAACTTGATGGCTTAGGTTTAATTGGCCCGGGCAGCCGGGTTAATTACGAATTGGGTTTTAGTGGCGACCCGGCTACTCTCGCACGCTGGCAGAAACAGTTAGAAAATGAAGCTCAAGCGCATTGGCAAATTATTAACGCACGGGCACCGACACCGGATTTAGAAAAATCCTTAGATACGGCTTGGTTGTTTTTAGACTTATCCGCCTTGGCAACCGTACTCATTGCCGGGCTTGCGATTCTAATCGCCAGTCGATTCTATTTACAGCGTTGGACGGCTTCGATGGCGCTGATGCGCGCCAGTGGTGCATCCAATCTTCAATTAACCGGTTTATTTGCGATTCAACTCATGTTGCTCGCGCTGATCGGCAGCGTGATTGGGGTTTTGATTGGCCAAGGCTTATTTCAACTGCTGCGGCCCATATTGGATAATTACTTCGACCCATTAGTCATTACCGGTTATGGACGTGCCATCGGCTTAGGTCTGTTAAGTGGTACATTAGCGCTTTGGACCTTTGCTTGGCCGGCATTTCGACAAGCCACACGCGTCTCACCTTTACAAGTCCTGCGAATGGGAGATACACGTTACAGCGCCACTGCGATGTTATTAGTCAGCTTATTGTTGTTAGTTGGTTTAATGTGGCTTTTACTCAGCACGCAAGTTATTTTATGGGCCGTTCCGGTGTTGTTAATCAGCGCAGCCTTGTTGTACGGCGTAGCACAAGGCTTGCTTTGGTTGATTAGTAAACTGCAGCCTTTTAGCTCAGGTTGGTTGCGTTTGTCTTTAGCCGCCTTAGCCCGTGAACCAGGCCTGGTGACTTTGCAGTTAATCTCGTTAGGCTTAGTGGTGTTCATTTTGGTGCTCATGACGTTTGTGCGCCAAGACTTATTGCAAAACTGGCAAGCTTCCTTACCAGAAAACACCCCTAATACCTTTATGATGAATATTCAACCGAATCAAGCTGGATCAGTGAACCAGCTGTTACAAAGTAAACAACTACAAGCTGACTTAGTACCCATGGTACGCGGTCGATTGGTTGCACTAAACGAGCAGACCTTACGCATACAAGATCAAGACGAAGGCCGCGCGCAACGTTTATTGGAGCGCGAAGCCAATATAGCGTTATTAGAAAACCCACCCGGCTACAATCGCATCACACAACAGTTAAGCGCTGACCAGCGTTCGGATTTACCCGGCGTGTCAGTGGAAGCCGAAATTGCGGAGTTATTGAATTTAAAATTAGGTGATCGCTTAACCTTTGATTTGATTGGTCAGCGTTTCAGTTATCAACTGGTGAGCCTACGAGAGGTAGAATGGCAAAGTTTCCGGCTTAATTTCTTTTTTATCTTAGAACCGGTAGCCGACCAAAACTTACCGATCAGTTACATCACTAACTTTAAATCCGATTTATCAAAAGCGGAAACCGCAGGTTTACGCAAAGCGATCAATAATGAAGTTCCAGGCGTGTTGTGGATTGATGCGCGAGATATGATTGGTCAAATTCAGCAAATTATGCAACAAGCCTCAATGGCGGTGAGTTTACTGTATGTGTTTACCTTAGTGTCGAGTTTGATTGTTATTTTTACGGCTACTCAAGCCTCGCAACTTGGACGCTTGCGTAGCTGGTTGTTGCTTCGAACATTAGGCGCACGCCAAACCGACATCGTCAAAATTGGTTTAACCGAGTTTGTATTAATTGGTTTATTAGCCGGTGTGTTTGCCGCCTTTCTCGGGCAAATCACCAGTGGTATGATTGCGTTTTTCTGGTTGGATATGACACCACAACTGAATCCAACATTATGGCTGATCTCAGTAGGTATGAGTAGTTTGCTATTATTGATGATTGGCTGGCTAACTCAACGACGTTCGCTAAAGCAGACGCCAAAACAGTTATTACAACAACTGCAAGCCGATAGCTAATTTAAGGATTTTAAGAAGGTGGAGGCCGAAGCCCTCAAGCACCAGGCCTGGTGCTTGAGGGCTTCGTTGTTAGTGAGTGTTTAAAAATAAGTGGTAACCCGGATTATCCTGCTCGCAGATAAACGGATATTTCAGCTCATTTAAATAGATTTCAAATGCATCCTTTTGCACCGGTGGCACCTGCACACCTACCAATACTCTTCCATACGCATCGCTATGGTTTCGATAATGGAACAAGCTGATGTTCCACTCCTCGCTCATTCGACTTAAAAAGTTGAGCAAAGCCCCCGGGCGTTCAGGAAACTCAAAACGATATAAGGTTTCGTTTTGCAAACCTTCGGCCTTGCCACCTATCATATGGCGCAGGTGCAGTTTGGCCATTTCGTTTTCTGACATATCTTCAACTTCATAACCTTTTCCACGCAAACTATCAATTAGCTGATGCTGCTCGGCTCGTCCGCCTTCGGTCCGCACGCCAACAAATACAATTGCTTGTTTAGAATCGGCATAACGATAGTTAAACTCAGTAATAGCTCGGCGTGCGCCTAGGTCCTCACAGAACTGTTTAAAGCTACCCGGCTCTTCTTTGATTTTTACCGCAAAAATAGCTTCGCGTTTCTCACCAAACTCGGTGCGCTCAGCAATATGATGCAAACGATCAAAATTCATATTCGCGCCACTAACGATCGCCGCCATTTCCAAACCAGCCACTTCACGCTGGGCGACAAATTTTTTCAAACCGGCCACGGCTAGCGCACCAGCCGGTTCAGCAATCGCACGGGTATCTTCAAACACGTCTTTAATCGCCGCGCAGATTTCATCGGTGCTGACGGTAATCATTTCATCCACGCAGGTTTGAGCAATGCGGAACGGAATCTCCCCCACTTGCGCCACGGCCACACCGTCGGCAAATAACCCGACTTGCTTTAATACTACACGTTCATTAGCTTTAAGTGCTTCGGTCATACACGCTGAATCTTCGGGTTCAACGCCCACAACACGCGTACTTGGCCAGACTTGTTTCAATACCGCAGCGATACCCGCAATCAGTCCACCACCGCCCACACAAACAAACACAACATCCAAAGGTTTCGGATGCTGACGTAACATTTCCAATGCCACCGTACCTTGGCCGGCAATCACATCATAATCGTCATAAGGATGAATAAAGGTGTAATGATGCTCACGCATCAACTGATTGGCGTGTACCGAAGCTTCATCAAACGCATCACCATGCAGCACCACCTCCGCACCTAAGCGTTTAACAGCATTTACTTTGATTGGTGGTGTGGTTTTTGGCATCACAATCGTGGCCTTTATGCCCATTTTATTAGCGGCTAGTGCGACACCCTGTGCATGATTGCCAGCCGAAGCGGCAATCACACCGGCTTGTTTTTGCTCGTCTGTCAGTTTCACCATGCAGGCGTAGGCGCCACGCAATTTAAACGAAAATACCGGCTGCAAATCTTCACGTTTTAACCAAACTTTGTTTTGCATACGCTGAGACAAAAGCGGTGCCATTTCAAGCGGCGTTTCATCGGCTACGTCGTAAACCGGCACGGTTAAGACTCGTTTTAAAACTTGTTCGGGCATGAGATTCCCCTTTGTGATAATGCAGGCATTATACCAAGGCGCAACGCTATTCGAGAAAATTCGCAACCAGGCCTGCTACTTACCATTCAAACTTAGATTCAGTCGATCAAAACTTCTCAATAGTTTCTCAATAGTCCTTATTTATATTGTGGATAAAATAGCCTCACCTAAAATTACAAGGATGATCCGATGCAGCATAAACGTCTATATTTAGCCCTAACGACCTTACTCTTTGCCCCCACCTGCGTTATGGCGGAAAACCAACTGGATACTATTAGTATCACCGCTACAAAAATAGAACGTGAATCTAAAACCGTTCCACAAAGCGTATACGTCATTGATGAAAAGCAAATTGAAACTGAAAATGCCACCAGCATTAATGAAGTGATCAGCAATATTCCCGGCGTCACCGCCGTCAGTAAGAACAATGGCTATGATTCTCGACTCATTATCCGAGGTGCTGGATTAAAGGCTCCTTATGGCGTGCGTGAGATCATGGTGATTCGTGATGGCGTACCGATGACCGATCCGGACAGCTTCACCCGTTTTGATGTCATTGATATTGATGATATTGAATCGGTCGAAGTGTATAAAGGGCCGGGTTCAATTTTCGCCAGTAATGCCACCGGTGGCGTGGTATTTATCCAATCAAAATCCGTGTTTGACGACCAACAGGATCGTGTAAAAGTCGGCTATGGCAGCTTTAACACCGTCAAACTGAATGCCAAAAAATCACTACAACTGTCTGATACAGATAATATTTCGATCAACGTCTCACATCGCCAGTCAGAAAACAGCTGGCGCGATTGGAATAAATTTGACACATCCCAGTTCAGTATTAAACACGGTCACTTTTTTGACGATGACTCGGTGCTTGAAACCGAGATTGCTTACACCCAAGCCAACCTGCAACTACCTCAATCCTTGAGTGCTGCAGAGTTTGAAGCTTATAAAGATACCGGCGAAACCACCAACACCAGCAGCGCCTGGCAAAAGAGTGGTCGCTATTCTAATACCTTGTTTATTAACAGCCGCTATGAAACCACGATGGGTGAATTCGACTTTAAACCCCAAGTATATATGACTCGCTGGGATCATTTTCACCCAGTTACCGGCATGATTAACGACTCACAAGACAATACCGTTATTGGTACCGATCTATCCTGGAGCCGTAGTCACGATTTTTTCAACATGCCTTCTGAACAGATTTTCGGACTAGGCTTGCGTGCTGATATTCAAAACGATGCCAAGAAATACGAATACGCGGATATTACCACCGGATTTGGCGGACGCATCACTCAAGTTAACTCAGATGAAAAAGGCAATTTAGCCAATATTGAAGACAGCGACAGCCAAATTTATAGCGCCTACTTTCAAGAGTCTTTCACACCGAGTTCAAAGTGGGTCATAGACCTAGGTATTCGCACCGATATTTTGAACATGAACATCAAAGGCACCGAATATTCAAGTTACAACTTTTCAACTGGTGTATATGAAGCAGGCGATGGTGATTTTAAATATCAAGAATCCTATCAACTCATCTCCCCAAAAATTGGCGCTAGTTATGCTTTAACTGACACACTGAATGTGTTTGCGATTGCCGTTTCGGCCAACCAGGCACCAACTGTGAGTGAGATGCAAGCCAATCAAACTTACGACAAGGGCGACCTAAAAGGTTCGACCTCAAGCAATTTTGAATTTGGCTTAAAACAGCGTGGTCATAAACTCAGTGCGGATTTAAATGTCTACTACACCCAACTGGTTGATGAAATCGTTTCGGTAAAAGGCGGCAGCTTTCCAAACCTTTATACTTACTATGAAAATGCCGGTAAAAGTGAACGCAAAGGCATTGAATTAAGCGCACAATACCAAACCACATCAGATCTCAGCCTTGGCGCTAATGCGAGCGCGATGGATTATAGATATATCGACTATGTCAGCTCAGGCACAGATTACTCTAATAACCGCCCTCGTTTTATTCCTGACTATCAATATGCTCTATTTGCCAATTGGCATAAACAGGCGTATTCCGCTCGAGTCGAAGCAATTGGCTTTGGTCCCTACTATATTGATGATGCCAATACGGAACGTGATCAAGGGTATGACGGGGTATTCAATTTAATGCTTGGTTACAGCAAACAATCCCATCTTGTAAACCTAAGTGTGCGTAATCTATTAGACAAACGCTATGCTCAAGAAGTTTCGGCATCCTACGGTGGAAACCTCTATACCCCGGGCGCGCCAAGAAGCCTGATGCTGACCTATCAATATAAATACTAGGAGCCGGATATGAAAGTAGTTGAACGCCAATCGAGTCGTTTGAATCTATTACGCTGGCCGGTCATCGGCTGGTTTTTTAATCACACGCCGACCATGCAAGTCATGCGAGTTATCGTATTGGCAATGATGGTCAGCGCGATTTATTTCGGTTTGGTTTATCCAACCGAAGACCTCAACCCATACACCGGAGCGATTTTTTGGTCGCTGTTTTGGCCGTTCTTTCTGATTGTCAGCATGGCGACCTTAGGCCCGATTTTTTGCGGCATTTGCCCGCACAGTTTTGTCGGAAAATACCTCAACAAAATCGGACCACAAAAACCGATCCCGGCTTGGCTAAAAAAGCGTTGGATCGGATTCGGGCTTTTACTGGCGGCTTATTGGGTTCCTATTTACGCCTTTCCTGACCTACTTAAAACGCCTTGGATTACCGCTTTGTTCTTTTTGGTATTAACCATTTTTGCCTGGGTTAGCTTTTATTTATTTAGAAACATGGCCTATTGTTCAAACCTATGCCCTATCGGATCAGTGACCAGTGCTTTTGGTAAAGTCGGCTTTGCCAAGCTAACTAGCGACCAAGACCACTGCACAAGTTGCCGTACATTTGACTGTATGAAAGCCTGCCAATGGAACCTTAAGCCTTACCTTTTTGAACAAAAAAATTCGATGGGCGACTGCACCCTATGCATGGATTGCACCAAAGCCTGTAATGCGGTCGAATTCAAGCTATCCAAGCCGTCTATTCAACTTTGGAAGCCCTCAAAAGCCAAAGAGCCTATGAATGTTTGGGTGTATGTTTGGTTGCTAGCGGTGATCTCCATTACCATGCGTTTCCATCACTCGTTAGGTCACTCTTCCATCAAAGAACAACTGCCTTGGGTACAAGCCGGAACTTGGATGAACCAGGCCTGGCCGATGCCAATGTTTGATTGGATTGGCGCGATTGCGTTGGGTATGGCGGTGGCTATCACTTTTGCGATCGTCTATGCCAGCTTCGCATTAAGCGCAAAACTGATTAATAAACCTTTTACGGAATACTTCCAGTCGGTGGGTCAAATGTTAGCCCCCTTAATGTTAATTGGTGGGTTAAGCCATGTTGGGAGTTTTTTCTTCTTACACTATGCCTCAGATGTCGGCAATGCGTGGTATTGGCTAATCGGCTCGTTCGACCAAATGCAACCGCTTGCCAGCTTTCGTGATGGTTGGGTGCACCTATTTGGATTGTTTAACTATGTCGCGGTGGTTTGGGCCATGTTTATTCTGCATAAACGTTTAGGGATGCTTGCCTTAAACGGACCAAAGCGCTTGGTTATATTTATGATTAGCGGCTCAATGATCTGGTTCTACCTATATCTAGTCGTACTACGGGCCATGATTCCTCGAGGACATTAAGTTTTAGCCAACCACCAGGCCTGGTGGTTGGTTTAGAACAAAAATTATAAGCTCTTCACCTACACAACTTAATTCCCTAAACCACGTAAAACCAAACAATTATCTCAAGACTGTTTCAATACTCTTTATTTTTAAGCTTTCTAGAATAGACGCACTATTTTAATTGTCATCTCAAAGGATAATAATGAAACAACGTCTCGTTACATTAGCCGTATTATCGGCACTGTCTTATCAAGCTCACGCCGCGACTTTAATGCCTATTCAAGTTAAAGCGGATGTTCAGTCTGAAACCGTTGAACTTTCTGAGAGCTTGAAACAATCGGGTAATACGGAAGCCGGTTCGGTGCTTCGTCAATTTTCAGGTGTAGAAGCTCAGCGATTAGGCGGCATTGGCTTGGATATCCTGATTCGCGGACAAGGCCAATCGGCCGTCAATATTTTAATTGATGGCGGTAAAATTGAAGGTGGCTGTCCGAATCGCATGGACCCGCCAACTCATTACACCGAACTATCGAGCTTCGACAAAATTACGGTTCTAAAGGGCGTGCAATCTTTACAATATGGTGTCGGTGGTACCGCGGGTACCTTGTTATTGGAACGTGACAAGCCAGAGTTTGAAGACGGCAAAGCCTACAAGGGTGAAGTCTATGCCGCGACCAACTCGAACGGTTTGACACAAGATGTCGGCGCCGAAGTAGCAGTTGGCAACGACCAAATGTACATGGTATTACAAGGCTCGAATAAATCCGCTGATGATTATAAAGATGGCAATGGCGATGATGTGCGAGCCAGCTACGAAACCCAACAAGGTCATATTGATTTAGGTTGGACCCCGTCTGAAGATCATCATGTCAAACTTTCGCATGAAACATCAAATACCCAAGATGCCTTATATCAAGGTTCGAGCATGGATGCGCCTAAATCTAACGGAAGCATGACGCGCTTAAGTTATGAGGGAAAAAACTTTAGCGGCCCAGTGAATGAAGTCGCAGTATCGGCGTATCAATCGAAAGTCGAACACGTGATGGATAACTTTAGTTTGCGTACGGCCCCTTCCGCCACAATGTGGATGGAAACCCCAACTGAGGTTAATACTCAGGGCGCCAAGATAAAGCTCACCTCTAACCTCAACCAAACCCGTTTAGATTATGGCTTGATGCTACAAACCATGGAAAAAGATGCGATACTTTATAATCGTGCGCCGACTTCACCCCAATACAATAACTCTCAGTATTTAATGTGGCCCAACACCTTAACTGAGCAGAACAGCCTATTTGCCGAGGCCAATACGGCGTTATCCAATAGCCAAAACTTAATGTATGGCGTGCGCATTGATCAAGTGACCGCACAGGCTAAAGATGCTAATCAAGCACCGGATAACACAATGATGGCACCTCAGCCACGTACGCCCATTGATCTATATGATGCCGCTTATGCTGATTACTCAGGTGATACTAAAATTGATGAAACCAATTGGAATGGCTTGATTCGTTATGAACAAACACTCAGCTCTTCATTAGCTTGGTTTGGTGGCTTAAGCCTCACCACTCGCACCGCGGATGAAACCGAACGTTTTATGGCGCGCGATACCTGGACAGGTAACCCAGACTTAAACCCAGAAAAACACATGCAAATCGATCTAGGTCTAAGTCAGCAAGCTCATGCTTTTAATTGGTCAGCCAATATTTATTATGACCAGGTAACCGATTATATCTTGAGAGATAAAGCGGCAAATCAAACAGAAATCACCAATTCTGGTGAAGGTTACGTCAATGTCGATGCGGTGATTTATGGTGCCGAATTCGACTGGGGTTATCAGCTTAACCAGGCCTGGTTATTAGGCGGCAACCTGGCCTTAGCCAAAGGTCGCAATACCACGGATGATCGCAACCTAAGCAATATGGCGCCAGTTAACGGTCAAATTAATGCGCGCTATGAACGTGAAGTTTGGTATGCCGGTTCGCGCTTTAATTTTGCCAGCGAGCAAACAGAAGTAAATACCCTTTATGCTGAAGAAAAGGCGCCGGCTTGGAGTACCTTAGATGTGTTTGGTGGCTACAGCCTAAATAAAACCTTCCAGATACAAGCTGGCGTAGATAACCTACTTGACCACGCCTATTTCACCCATGTTAACCGGACCGACTCCTTTACCGGAGAAAGCTACAAAGTTATGGAACCAGGCCGTAACATTTGGGCTCGCGTGGCCGCGAAGTTTTAGTAGAATAGCTTAATAAAGCGACTATTATTTTAATGAGCCCGCAAAAGCGGGCTTTTGCGTGGAGAGAACCATGAATCAAACTAAGCTCAATCGAGCCTTTTTAATTTTGCTCTTAGCCTTTGGCGTATTTTTGGCGGGCAGTTACGCGTTAGTTTATACACTCAAACCTGACAACACTCACTCCAGTGCCAACCAAATTCCGATGGAAGCGCCCACTGGCGGTGATTTTAGGCTAACCTCGCTAAATGGTGAGGTGGCGTTATCAGACTTTAACGGAAAAGTGGTATTTGTGTATTTCGGTTATACCTTCTGTCCCGATATTTGCCCTACCAATTTGGCACAGATTTCGATGGCTTATCGTCAACTATCGGATGAACAAAAACAAAACTTACAAATTTTGTTCGTCTCGGTCGATCCTGAACGTGATACGCCGGAACGTTTACAAGAATATGTCAATTATTTTGATGCCAACATGATTGGTTTAACCGGTTCGAAACAAAAAATTGACGAAATTGCACAACGTTATGGAGTTGTGTACCAAAAAGTCGAGGGCGATGTAGAAAACTATGCGGTTGATCATTCGGCCTTTACTTATGTAATTGCACCAAATGGTGAACTCAAGCAGCAATTACCGCATGCAAGTGATCCTCAACAGTTTATTGAAGCTCTTAACCGCTATTCACTTTAAATGGAGATATTTATGTTTAAACGCCACACAATTTTAGCTATCGCTCTACTCAGCAGCCTAATCGGCTTTAACGCCATGGCAAACCAAGCGGCTGACCTTGAAATTGAAAACCCATTCGTACGTGAAATGCCACCAACGGCTCCTGCTACTGGTGCGTTTATGACGATGATTAATAGCTCAGATCAGGATATTGCCATTGTCAGCGCAAAGTCAGACGCGGCTAAAACAGTCGAGTTGCACACTCATACGCACGATAATGGTGTTATGCGCATGCGTGAAATCCCAAAAATTCTAGTGCCCGCGATGGGACAAGCCGAGCTAAAACCAGGCGGATTACACATTATGCTAATCAACCCAACTCGTGCTTTAAAAGAAGGTGACGAGGTTCGCATTGTGGTGACCTTAAAAGACGGTTCCGAACAAGAAATTATCGCGCCGGTACGTAAAATCATGGGCATGGGTCAACATAAAGGCATGGGCCACGGCATGAAAAACATGTAATTAAAATGCCTCTAGCTTAATCACTTCATAAGCAGGCTCTTCATACGGATGAGCCTGCTTTAATGCTTCAATCACGGCCATCACACATTCTGAATCGACCAAAGTCTCAACGCGATATTCCACCACCCTTTCCAACTGATTTTGTTTACCAATATAAGGCTGACTGCCCTTTAATGGTCTAAACTGACCTTCACCCTTCGCTTGCCAAGCACATTGATCGTAATCGCCTTGATGACCCGCTCCTGCTTTAAATATGGCCGCTTTTACAGGCTCTACCGTCGACTCGGGTACAAAAAAGATTAACTTATACATAAAAACCTGCCTTTTAGTGCAGAAACTTCACTAAAATAACCTCGATATTAAATCAAAGGTGTTCTATGAAATTAACGGCTATGAAAAAATTACTGATTACATATTTTGTAATCTTACTGCTAGGTATTGCCTCTTATACAACAGGGGTTGTTTATTATGCAAACATTGCCGGCTTTATTGGTGCGGTTGGTTTGATGCTGGTGTTCTTTAAAGACCGCCCAGATTTTGAAGCCGAGTCAGCTGAAGCCTTGGCAGAGAAAAAAATGCGTCGACTATGGTATATCACCTTTGGTACGGGCATTTTATTCAGCTTAATTTTTGGCAGCCTCTGGAATCACCAAATGGGCGGCATGATTTAAAACGTTTTTTGACTTTTAAATGAGTCATAAAAAAGCCCCGATCATGAATGGCTGCGATTACATCGTAACTTTTCATTCGGGGCTTTTCTTTTTTTAACCACCAGGCCTGGTAGGTTAGAACATTTCGATCTCACCTTCGTCCATCGTGCCGGTACTTACTCGACGCATACGCTTGCCTTCAATTTCTTGACGTTCGGCATGCATGGTCTGTCTAAACTCTTCTAAACGTTCTTTATACTCATGCGCTGAAGAAGCTGGATTTTCTTTACTTTCTTCTAGGTACTGGTTAATTTGACGCGAGAAACTGCTTAAGTTTTCTAGGTGGTTCATAACCTGTTCAACCAACTGACGCACGATGTCTTCAAATTGCAACGAACGCACGGCATTTGAGACGCTATGCTCAATCCCACTGATAATTCCGGACACATCACTTAACTTAGTCGAAATTGTTTTATTCATAGACTCAAGATCACCCAGCATGTCATTCACACGCGCTTGTGAGGTAGAAGCTTGCTCCATGTCTTTACTTGCCATTTCACTTACAATTCCGCGCACCTGGTCAACCGTATGACGTGCTTTTTGAGCCTTCAGACGAATCTGTTCGTTTAACTGATTAGAGTTTAGTGATAACTTACGCACCTCGTCCGCAACCACTGCAAATCCTCGACCAGCTTCACCTGCTCGAGCCGCTTCAATCGCGGCATTCAATGCCAATAGGTTGGTTTGATCCGCAATACCTTTGACATCTTCCAGCAAGGTGAAAATGGCTTCGATTTGCGCCACCATGTCATCAATTTTGGTCATGGTTTGATTACTACGCTTACTGCCGTTAGTAATCATATCAATCAACTGTTGTAAAACCTGCTTAGTTTCGCCTGAGAACTTCTCGATACTCATACCCTCACCTGTGCCGCCTAAGTTGGCCAACAAAGATAATACAAGTTGATACTGTTCATTCGTTTGAGAGTGCAGTCCGGTGAAACTGGTGTTTAAGGTATCAATCGCTTCTGCTACCAAATCTTTTACTTGCAACAATTCAGTCCGTACTACATCTACTTCTTCATCAATTACAGCGTCCACGTCACTCATAATCAACTGCAACGAACCACCGGATTCACGCACACTGACCATCGGCTCAGCCTGCTGACGTGCCTGAATTTTTGCAATACCTGAATCTGAAACATTTCGTGTATTAGTTAATATTAAGCGCGTCCAAACCAATGAAATAATCAGCGCAACAATCATCGGCATATATGGGATATCAAGCCACATTAAGCTAATGCCTACTAGAGTGACTAGCCAAGCTGGCCAATAAAGTTTGATAATTTGAAACATGCGATGAATTCCTTCCGCTTATTGCATTTGGTGTTGAATTGTAGTGGATATAAGCACGCTTTGTGCCATTTATTTCGTTACGAGGTCTAAAATAACTTTAGCGATTTTGTCCAAAGGCAAGATTTGATCGGCCGCTCCTAACTTAACGGCTTCGCCCGGCATGCCCCATACAACACTGGTTTTTTGATCCTGAGCAATGGTTGGCGAACCCGATTGTTGAATTTCCTGAAGACCGAGGGCACCATCGGCCCCCATACCTGTCAATATAACTCCAACCGCATTGATACCCACATTTTGCGCGACCGAACGGAACATAACATCCACCGATGGCTTATGTCGATTAACCGGAGACCCGTCGTTTAATCGACATATATAACGCGCGCCATCACGCTCAACCAGTAAATGCTTTCCTCCAGGTGCAACATAAACATGACCCGGCAATATTTGCTGGCGGTCTTTGGCTTCCATCACCGTCATTTGCGAAACTGAATCCATACGAACTGCAAACGGGCCACTAAATGCGGCCGGAATATGCTGTGAAATAACAATGCCAGGGCAAGAAGCCGGCATGCGCATTAGAACTTCTTTAATCGCCTCTGTACCACCAGTAGACGCACCTATCGCAATAATCTTCTCCGTCGTTTTAAAATGACGTGCCGGTGAAGAAAGTGGTTTGATAATCGCATCGGCACTATATTTTTCACTAGGGCGAGAAGCAGGAAGAACTTCAACCTTAGGGTGGGATTGCTGATTCGCCACATATCGGGCATATTGACGCTCTAAACTGGATCGAGACACTCTTGCGGCCGCTTTCACCTTTTGACAAATTTCTTCACCATATTGTTCAAACGTATGCGCCAAATCTATTTTAGGCTTGGTAACAAAATCAATTGCTCCCAATTCCATCGCCTGCAAGGTAACATCGGCCCCTTTCTCTGTAAGCGATGACACCATCACTACCGGCATGGGGTGCAAGCGCATTAAATTGCGTAAAAAGCTCACACCATCCATACGCGGCATCTCAACATCCAGTGTTAAAACATCCGGACGGTGCTCTTTAATCATATCTCTAGCCACATAAGGATCAGACGCGGCACCCACAACCTCAATAGCCGAATCACTTTCTAGCATGGCTTGCAACATCTGACGAACTAAAGCCGAATCATCAACAATTAGTACTTTTATCCTTTCCATAACTTTACTTTCCTTTTACGCCACGCTTAACTCTAGTTCATAAGACATAGTTCAACGCAGTTTTCGGTAAACCGTTTGGCCAAGTAATTCAAAGCGATCACATACCTTATACAAAGACTCTGAGTGCCCAATAAACAAATGACCTTCTTCTTGTAGCAAGTCCGCGTAACGATTAAAGAGCTTACTCTGCGTAGGTTTATCAAAATAAATCACCACATTTCGGCAAAAAATAACATCAATCTTGTCACGAATAGGCCATTCATTCATTAAATTTATCTGACCAAAATCAATAATTTGTTGCAACTCAGGCTTTACTTTTACAAATCCCGATCGCTCACCACTGCCTTTTAAAAACCAACGTTTTTTTCTTGCTTCCGATACGCCTTTTAAACGTTCAATGTTGTATACACCTCGTTGTGCGGTTTCAACAACCGTGGTATCCAAATCCGTTGCCAAAACACGAGCATCCCAGCCCGCCGGCACAGTCTCTTTCAACACAACAGCTAATGAATAGGGTTCCTCACCAGTGGAACAACCTGCCGACCAAATACGAATTTTTTTGCTGGCCTTGTTTTTTGCCAATAAATGCGGAATAACATTATTTGCCAAATATTCAAAGTGATGGTTTTCTCTAAAAAAGAAGGTTAGGTTCGTTGTGATGGCGTTAATCAAATTAACGAATTCTTCCTCACCCACTTCTTCAACATAATCTAAATATTCACTGAAACGGTTCATTTGTAAAAACCGAATACGCTTAGCTAATCGGTTGTATACCAAATTCTTTTTAGACTCATTTAAATCAATACCCGCAAAGTCATAAACCATTGACTTAACGCGTTTAAAATCCTTGTCACTAAAGTCAAATTCATTTACGCTCATAGCCGAGTATTCCTTCGTAAAGAGTCCATAAGTTTCAGCGTAAAACTAACCACGCTGTATTCATAATTATATTTTAAACCAAACGCAGCTTAGACTATGTCCAAAATTCAAGGCAATTTGCCCCCAAGCTCTAGTTTAAAGCTTAACGCCTCAACACCAGTGGCTTTAAATCTTTTAAAGCCACTAATTGGTCAAACGGTGAGCGTGCAAGTTATTAAGGTAAGCTCAGATCATGTTAGCTTAAATCTGGGAGGGCAAACCTTACAGGCTCAAACCCAACTGAACCTAAAACCCAACGACCAATTACGTGTCAACGTACAAGAGCATCAAGGCCAGATACGCCTGCAAATTCAATCTAATAATAACGCAGTCGACCTTAGTAAAACGCATTTACGCCAACTGCTACCACAACAAAGCCCTATTCAACAGACCCTAAACTTTCTGTCACAGCCACAGTTTCTTCAACAATTGCCGCCCATTATTCAAGGTCAAATCAGCGCTATCTTAGACCAACTATTAAAACCTAACAGCCATTTCAATGCTAAAAACATTCAACAAGCACTGATAAATAGCGGAATCTTACTTGAAAACAAACTCAGTTCAAAAAATAACTCTTTTCAGTCAACCCAATCCGATCTTAAAGGTCAATTGATTAAACTGCAACAAAGCCTACAACCGCTCGCAGCTCAATCCAAAAACCCAAACATTACGCAAGCACTTACGCTAGTTAATCAAAGCATTAATAAAATCACACTAAATCAACTGCACTTTCTCGACAATGCGTCAATATTAACCAACCTTCCCTTACAACTGCCTCACCAAGTTGGTGCCATCACACTAGAAATTAGAAACAAAGTAGACAAAGAAAAGTCTCACTGGGAAGTCATCTTGCAAATTTCAGTGCAAGAAGCAGACGACGTGACTTGCAAATTAAGCCTTAAAAATGACGATCAACTCGACTGTTACTTCCATACAGAGTACAAAATGCTTGCCAACCAAATACAACAAGCCTTTCCTACTTTGCGAGAAATGTTTAACCAAGCCGGATTGGCATTAAACCTGCTTGAGTTAAGTATTGTAAAACCTAGCTTTAGCGCAAACACCCAACAAGTCGGTTTGATCGACATTAAAGTTTAATAAAAGCTAGCAAAAAAGCTAGCCTCAGCGGAGTTTTCAGTGCTTAAGACGAGCATTTAAGATAATAGGAATAAGCGGCTTTTAAACATATCCATTTTACAGCCGCTATAATTACGCGTAAAATCACTCACAATTAATTTCAAACTTTAAAGAATAGAGAGAAAGACAATGTCAAAAATCTTAGCAGTTGACGATTCTAAATCAATGCGTCAAATGGTTAGTATGTCTCTTAAATCAGCCGGCCACGATGTTACTGAAGCGGAGGATGGTGCGGTTGCATTGGATATCGCTAAACGCGAACAGTTCGATTTAGTTGTCACCGACATCAACATGCCAAACATGAATGGTATTGAACTCATTGGTGAGCTAAGAGCCATGCCAAACTACAAGTTTACCCCTATCTTGTGTCTAACCACCGAGTCATCCGGTGACATGAAAACAAAAGGCAAAGATGCGGGCGCAACTGGCTGGATTGTGAAACCTTTCAGTCCTGAAAAATTGCTATCTGTGATTGGTCGCGTACTATAAACATTATTGCAATTAAGCATTAAGGAGCCTGTATTATGAGCAGCCAAGTTACTCTTCCAGAAAATCTAACGATTCATCACATTAATGACCACTTTGCCGAACTTAAGCAAAGTGTGGTCTCTGAAAATGAGAGCGTGGTATTTGATGCAGGCCAAATTGATTCGATTGATACCTCCGGCTTACAAATGTTGCTAGCCTTGGTAGAAAACTTAAAGTCTCGCCAAGTGCCATTTGACTGGCAAAACGTCAACAACACTCTTAAAGATAACGCCCTTAACATCGGCCTAGTTTCCCAGCTTCAGCTGCAATAATACTTAAGGAAGGACGGTGTCGGATAAACGCAGTTTAAAAGACACTTTTGCTGTCAGCCTGGAGTATTCCGGTGACAGTGCGCCTCGAGTTACGGCAAAAGGAGCTGGGCACTTAGCCCAACAAATCGTAGATCTCGCCAAGCAACACAACATTCCTATTACTCAAAATGCCGAGCTTACCGAACTACTCAGTCAAGTTGAATTGAATGAACAGGTGCCGCCTGCTCTATATGAAGCCGTTGCGCAAGTTTTAGTGTTCGCTTACCAGTTAAGTGGCAAGTCTCTACCTAACAACTCCCCCACGACACCCCCTACTAACAATTTATAAAATAAACACAATTAAGCCTCTCAAGCTGCTTGCTTCAACTTCAAAAACCGCTATAATCTACAGCTTGTTCGGGGCATGGCTCAGCCTGGTAGAGCACCGTCATGGGGTGGCGGGGGTCGAAGGTTCAAATCCTTCTGTCCCGACCAATTTTTACAAAAATTCAATGAATTATTCAATCCAGTCTAAAAAAAACAACATAACACCAATCTCGTTTTTAGAAAACATCTTCACTTTCTATAAAAAAGCATAAGCCGCCTAATGACTTCGCTAATATATATTTGGCTTTTCTTAACATATAAACAAGCAAACTCTAAAAAATTTCACGCCAAGCCTTTCCATGTTCCTATAATCAGTACACTAGGGGTAATAATAGAAGCGACAAAATGAGCTTTTAGGTGGAAATTGCGACTAACACAAAATAAATAAAAAAGATAAGGAATTGTAATAAAAGGAAAAAGATGGGGTAAAGATGGGGTGACCGACGGGGATCGAACCCGCGACAACAGGAATCACAATCCTGGGCTCTACCAACTGAGCTACGGTCACCATATTGTAAATAAAGCGTATGTTGAATTGGTACGCCCAGCAGGACTCGAACCTGCAACCCTCGCCTTAGAAGGGCGATGCTCTATCCAGTTGAGCTATGGGCGCTCATTCGAACCAAGGGTACTTTCTGACAAGATGTCAGAAAGTGAAATCTGGTCGGAGTGGAGGGATTCGAACCCCCGACCACCTGTACCCAAAACAGGTGCGCTAGCCAGGCTGCGCTACACTCCGAGTATCGACCAACGCATGTTAGATTAGATCTGCCAGTGCGTTAAAAGATGCGCGTATTGTATAGAGCGCCCCGCCGCCTGTCAACTGCGTTATCAAACATTTTACAATAATATTTTATCGTCAAATCGGTTATTATTGTCGACAATTAAACCTGCTTAATATTAAGGGAACATTATGTCTGCTAAAATTTTAGACGGAAAAGCCATTGCTGCTGAACTGCGTGCGAGTATTAAAACAGAAGTAGATCAATTAATTAGCCAAGGCAAACAACGACCAGGCCTGGCGGTCATCCTAGTGGGCGAAAACCCAGCTTCTCAAGTGTATGTGCGCAATAAAAAGAATGCCTGTAAAGAAGCCGGCTTTAATGATTTTGCTTATGATTTACCGGCTACAACTAGCCAAGCAGACTTATTAACGTTAATTGATGAGTTAAATGATCGCAATGATGTACACGGTATCCTCGTACAGCTTCCCCTGCCCGATCACATTGATCCTGAAACGGTAATTGAGAGCATTACACCATCTAAGGACGTAGATGGCTTTCATCCATACAACGTTGGCCGTTTAGCGACTCGTATGACGAAGTTAGCTCCTTGCACCCCGCATGGCGTCATGACCATGCTTTCTAAGACAGGGATTGAGTTGCGTGGTTTAAATGCGGTTGTAGTAGGTGCATCTAATATTGTTGGTGTACCGATGACTTTGGAACTATTAAACGCGCGGGCTACCGTAACAGTTTGCCACAGTGCTACTAAAGACTTGCCAAAGATGGTATCCGAAGCTGATTTGGTGGTCGTAGGTGTTGGAATTCCTGAAATGGTGAAAGGCGAATGGATTAAGCCTGGCGCGATTGTTATTGATGTGGGCATTAACCGCATGGACGATGGCCGTTTATGCGGTGATGTCGAGTTTGCGACCGCTCAACAACGGGCTAGCTGGATTACTCCGGTTCCAGGTGGCGTTGGTCCCATGACTATTGCCACCCTCTTAGAAAACACCTTGCAAGTCGCCAAATCACAATAAGGCTAACTCTTAAGTCCTAAGGCGTTTATAACGCCTAGGGCTATTGAACATCGGCCGCTAAACCCACAAGCAAGTCCCATTGCGATGGTGTCAAAATAGCACGCAGTTGCGTCGCACACTCAACACTCATGGCCACTCGTCGCTGTTCAGCTTTGGAAATCAACTGAATCAACTCCTTCAAATCATCTTGTTCAGGTTCTTTCGAACTTGATAACAGCTCCCACAACTCTTTGCGTAACTCCTTACTGTACAACTCATTATCCTCTCGCTCGGGATTTACATTTGACGATATCTCACGTACTTTCTGAGCTTGATCCGGGGTAATTTCAAGCAATTCGGCATTGGGCAGAACATATGGCATTAGTATCACAACAGGCGTGGCCAAGTTAAATGAACGATCCGCTTGGGCCGACAGACTCCAAACACTCAACATTACCAGAACCACAAACTTCAACTTACTTAGCATTTTTTTACTCCCAGTTAAAAGCGACTAACGATACAAACGGTGATAGGTTCCCTGCATTTGAAGTAGTTCTTCATGATGCCCACTTTCAATAATTCGACCATCTTCAAATACCAAAATACGGTCTGCCTGACGAATCGAACTTAAACGGTGCGCCACAATTAAGGTGGTGCGACCTTCAAAGAAAGGGGCTAGATCTTCGTATAGCTTACGCTCGGTTTCCATATCTAATGCGGAGGTAGCTTCATCCATAATCACCACCTTAGGGTCTTGTAAAATCATACGTGCAATCGCTAAACGTTGTCGCTGCCCCCCGGATAACTTAATCCCGCTACGACCGACCTGTGTATCCAGTTGATGCTCCAAGGCCTTAATAGTTTCATCCAGTTGCGCCATTTCTAGAGCGCGCCAAAGCTGTGATTCGCTGAGATCTCGACCTAAGGTTAAATTAAAGCGCACCGTTTGATTAAACAGCATCGGTGTTTGCAACACCGTGGCAACATGCTCACGTACGACATCATATCCAATTCGTTCAATGGGTTGCTGATTGAAAAAAACGCCACCGGAATCGGGGCGATAAAAGCCTAGCAGCATTTGCACAAGCGTCGTTTTACCACCACCACTTGCACCCACTAGGGCGAGCTTTTCGCCGGCTTGAATTTCAAAACTCAAACCATCCAAAACATACTCGGTTTTACCGGGATAATGAAACTTGAGGTTTTGAACACTGACGGAAACGGCTTGATTAGACTTAAACGGATTCACTTTTGAGGAGTAATATGGCTCTTGCTTTAAATCCAACACACTATTTATACGCTGTAAGCCGGCTGTAGCGGCATTATAGCTATATTGAATCGCCAGCAGTTCTTGTACCGGCCCCATCATGAACCAGAGATAACCAAACACCGCCATCATTTCGCCAATACTAAGTCCTGAAAACACCACCATCAACATACTGACACCGCGAAAGACATCAAACCCAACTAAAAAAATTAAAAATGAAATTCGGCTAGCGGCATCACTTTTCCAGGTAAAACTTTCCGAATGTCGCTTTACATCAAACGCGGTACGATTAATACGCTGGAAAAATGATTTATCTTGATTTGAAGCACGTACTTGCAACAAAGCTTCTAAGGTTTCACTTAAAGCTTGTTGGAACGCGTCCAATGCACTGTTTTCAGACTTTTTAAGCGTTTTAACTTTACGTCCCATACGCATGGTGAAATACACCACCAAAGGGTTCATTAGCAAAATAAACAGAGCCAACTGCCAATGCAACCAAAGCAAAATCAGGGTCATACCAATTAAGCTAAAAACCGCGATAATTAACTTGCCGACTGTCGTGCCTAAAAACGTATCAATAGTATTAACATCGTTTACCAAGGTCGCATTGACCGACCCAGTACCCAAAGTTTCATATTGAGCCATCGACACGCCTTGCACCCGCGCTAACAAATCTCGCCGAATTCGATAAGTAACATCTTTCGAAATCACGGTAAATTGTTGCATCTGCCAAACGCCAAATCCGACTCCTGTTGCACGTAACACAATAGTTAACAACGTCATCGCAGCAATATAATAAAGCGGGCTGTACCAGTTTTCGGGCGCTATGGCTTGTAAACTGGCGACAATCCAAGCTGGCTGATCGAGCAAGACCTCATCCACCAACAAGGGCAATAAAAGTGGTAAAGGCACGGTTGCCAGGGTCGCAAGCAAAGCAATAATATGCGCTTTGATTAACAAAGATTTATGTTGCACAACCAAGTCAAAAATACGTTGCCAGCTATAAGCTTCGCCTTCCACCAGGCCTGGTAGTTGATGGTCTGACATTTAAGAATTTAATCCAAACAAGCGTTCAAAATTTGCTGAAGTCGCCGCCGCCACCTCAGAAAACTCTAAACCGCGCAATTGAGCAATTTCTTCCACCACATAGCGTGTATAAGCGGGTTGATTAGTCTTTCCACGATAAGGAACTGGAGCCAAATAAGGTGAGTCGGTTTCGACTAAAATCCGATCTAAAGGCATCGCCTTCGCTACCGCTTTTAAGTCCGTCGCGTTTTTGAAGGTTACAATCCCCGAGAAAGAAATATAAAAACCTAAATCCATGGCTTGCTGGGCGGTATCTAAATCTTCCACGAAACAGTGCATAATACCGCCAACCTGATCCGCACCCTCTTCGCGTAGAATCTGCAGTACATCTGGCGTCGAGGCGCGGGTATGAATTACTAAAGGCTTGTTTAATTGTTTCGCAATCCGTATATGTTGGCGAAAACGATCATGTTGAAAACTTAAATCTACCTCACTTGGGCTTTGATGAAAGTAATCTAAACCAACCTCACCAATCGCCAACACCTTGGGGTGACTGGCGGCTTGAATAATCTCGTCATCGGTGGCGGTAATCGTGTCATCGCTGCATGGGTGAATGCCGATACTGGCATACACACTTTCGTAACGATCTGCCAAGTCTAAAACTTCTGGCCATTTAGATGGATCAATCGCCACGCACATCATGCGCTCAACCCCATGTTCTTTGGCCTGTTGAAGCACTTTTTCGGTGTTGCCTACCTTGTCTTCCGGTAAAATATTTAAGTGGCAATGTGAATCAATAATCATGCCCATCTCCCTCGTATCCATTCGCCTTGAAAAACCTCCGCTAACGGAACATTTGCTTGATTGGCTTGTAAAAATAACAAGCACAAACTTTCTAATAATAATTCTTTGTTGGCATTCTGTCGCCAGTCTTGTTTGGCTTGCAACAAAGCTTGTTGAAATTGAAACCAGTTGTTATTCAATTCGGCTTGTTGATAAAACGCGCGCCGTATTTCGGTCACACTGGTTAAATAAAATTGATCAAATACTCGCTCGGGTTCTGGCCATTTAAGCCAAGCCGCCACCACTTGTGATACCGATTCCGTGCCGGTTTGCAAGCCTCGCATATTATTTTGCCAACTCTCGTCCTGCTCCCAGCCCTTTTGTTCTAACCACTTCAAAGCCGCTAAGGGCGCACCCCAGTTTAAACGTAAGGCACGTTTCACCAATTGCTCATCGGCGCCCTGTTGGGCCAGCCATGCTTGGCTTTCTTTAATGGGTGGTGCCGTAAAACTCATTTTTTGACAACGACTAATAATTGTCGCGGGTAATCGGCTAACCTGATAAGTGGTTAAGATTAATAAGGTTCGCTCAGGTGGTTCTTCTAGTGTTTTAAGCAAGGCATTAAACGCGGAGGCGTTTAGCCATTCGACTTCTTGCAAAATCGCCACCTTGTAACCACCTTGGTGGGCGGTTTGCATTAAACGCTGAGTAAGCTGCCGAATTTGCTCAACCCCAACTTCTTTTTTACCTTCTAGCACTTCAAGTTGTACAAAGTCGGCATGCGTAGACTCATCAAATTGAATGCACCCCGCACACTGTCCGCAAGGCTTGGTGTGATCTGATTGGCAAAACATGCTTTTGGCCATTTGACGCGCAAATTCGGTTAATCCTAAACCACTTGCACCTGATAGGAGATAAGCATGTCCTACTCGATTAAGCTGAGACTGCCAAAAGTCCCACTGGGTTTGCTGCCAAGGAAAAGTCATGTGTTCACCAAGACGTCAAGTTGGTATTGAATGTGAGCCTGAACCTGATCTAAAGATTGAGCGGCGTCCAACACACAGTAACGCTCCGGGACTTGAGATGCGCGAGTTAAATAAGCTTGGCGAACCTGCTCAAAAAACTCGACCTTTTCTTGTTCAAACCGGTCTATTTCGGCACCACGGTTACGAACACGCTGCATACCGACTTCGACAGGCAAATCAAATACAAAGGTTTGGTTGGGCGCAAACCCTTGCTGCACCCAGTCCTCAATTAACTTGATGCGGTCAAACCCTAAACCACGAGCGGCACCTTGATAGGCATAAGTTGCATCGGTAAAGCGATCGGATACGACCCATTTACCCTCAGCCAAAGCGGGTTTTATCACTTCATCAATATGCTGAGCACGCGCTGCAAACACCAATAATAACTCACATTCAGTCGTCATATTGCTATTGGATTTATCCAGCAATAGTTCGCGGATTTTTTCACTTAACTTGGTGCCGCCGGGCTCACGTGTCACAACAAACGGAATATCATGAGCTTCTAACCAGTCTTTAATAAAGGCCAAGTTGGTAGACTTTCCTGCGCCCTCTCCACCCTCTAAGGTAATAAATTTTCCCGCCATGTGATTCCTTTTTTCGTGACGACTTATAAATAGGCCACTCGATACCCTAAGGTTTATTCAAAATATAACGTCTAACGGCTCGATTATGTTCTTCTAGCGTGCTCGAAAAGTAATGTTCGCCATTGCCTTTTGAGACAAAATAAAGCGCATCCGATGCATCTGGGCGCAAAGCGGCACGAATTGATTCACGACTTGGCATCGCAATTGGGGTCGGCGTTAAGCCTCGGATACGATAGGTGTTATAAGGTGTTACCGTATCTAAGCCTTCGCGACCAATATGACCTTGATAACGTTCACCCATGCCATAAATAACGGTTGGATCGGTTTGTAAACGCATGCCTTTTTGCAAACGCCTAATAAAGACCCCTGCAACCTGATGACGCTCATGCGCGACGCCGGTTTCTTTTTCAATGATCGAAGCTAAGGTTAAAGCTTCATAAGGTGTTTTTAACGGTAAACCACCATCACGTGTCGACCATTCGGCTTCTAAAGTTTGCTTCATGGCTGCGATCGCGCGCTTAACCAGTTCAAGATCGGTTTCACCTTTATGATAATGATAAGTCTCAGGTAACAACCAACCCTCAAGATGCTCGGTCACTCCCATTTTTTCGCCAAGTGTTTGCCAATCTGATGCTTGCATGACCTGATTAAGCTTTGGTAGTTGCTGTAGTTTTTGTTTTACTTCCGCCAAACTATCACCCGGAATAATCGCAAAAGGATAACTTACATTTCGCCCTGAAACCAAGGCTTGCATTAAAGCTCGAAAGTCCCACGCTGGTTGAATCATAAATTCGCCAGGTTTGAGATTGTTGGCTTGCTGATTAAGACGTAAATACCAAACAAACGCCTCTGGATTTTTCAACATACCGGCCTGATTAAGTTGTCTCGCCATGGCTTTTGCAGAAGCACCTTTGGGCAATTCAACAATTTGTGGTTGAGCAGAACTTGATATGGGACTATGAGATATGTGATAAGCCCAAGCCAATCCAGCGATCAGAAGAACTAACAGACTGAATAGGCTGATAAGTCCGATGCGCGTCACAAACAACAGACGACTTAGTCGAGCCACTTGGCTAGATAATTGTTGGGTTTTGGTAACCGAACCTTTGTGTTGAGATTGACGTGACTTAGGCATAACCCTCGACTTTCTAGTTGCGTTAAAATTAATCAAATCCTGGCTGGTTTAAATTCCATAACCACCAGGCCTGGTGAATCATCTGAACAGGCTCGATAGCATAATCAATCGCAACCTTGTCGCTTATTATAAGTTGTTTAATCGCTTGAACACCGCGAACTGCATTGCAAACGAATACGGCTTCAGCAGTTCTCAATTCACTCAATGAAATGGTTTTTTCTTGCCAATTTAAATCCAAGCTTAAATTCTTTAAGGCTGACAAACAGGTACCTTTTACACCACTTAAATCCAACTTAGGCGTCAAAGCTTGGCGGCCATGCGAGGTTTGGTTAATTAATACAATATTTGACTGAGTGCCACCTACTAAATGACCGAATTCATTGAACATTAGGCCTTCATCGAATTCATTGTCAACCACTTCATTTCGTGCCAATACGTTTTCTAGCCGGTTTAAATGTTTTAAACCAGCCATGCTTGGGTTAATTGACGCGGCAGTTTGACAAATCATTGCGCTGAGCTCAACCAAGCTTGGGGCAACATCCGTTGGTTGAAAAGGAGTCGGCATCACATAAATTAAACGATGTAAATTTGAAGGTTTAGGTGGCGCATAACCACGTCCACCCGTACCTCGTGTCACAATCAACTTCAGTATACAAAAGCCGTCACTCGCTGACTCGTATAAAGCCGTTTGTAATTCATTTATCAGTTGGTTTTTATCTATTTCACCGAGTCGTAACGTTTGCAAACTCTCTTGAATACGCTGCCAGTGGCCCAACCAATTAAGTGGTTTTTTCTGATAACACAGGATGGTGGTAAAAAAACCATCACCATAAGCCAATCCCCTGTCATAGGCGAGCAACTGCTCAGTCGGCTCCCCGTTTAACCAGGCCTGTTGGTTCATGAGATAGTTGTCTCGTTCGTCTCGCAACCCAATGCGCGCAATAAACCTTTGGCCTTATGCCGAGTTTCTTTAAGCTCACCCGACGCAACTGAATCCGCCACAATGCCAGCACCCGCACGAAAACGCAATTGGTCTTGTTGTTGAATAAAACTACGAATTAAAATATTAAAGTCCATTGAGCCATCGCGATTAATGTAACCGACTGAGCCAGTATAAGCATCCCTAGGCCCGCTTTCCAATTCAGAAATAATTTGCATACAGCGAATTTTGGGACAGCCAGTAATCGTCCCTCCGGGGAACAAAGCGTGAACTACTTGGAGAGGACTAATGCCACGTTTAAGTTGGCCGCGGACATTCGAAACAATATGATGGACATGTTCATAGGTTTCGATCACCATCAGCTCATTCACCTCAACGCTACCCGGCTCGCAAATACGCCCCAAGTCATTACGTTCAAGATCAATCAACATAATATGTTCTGCGCGTTCTTTAGGATGCGAAATTAATTCTTCCATTAAGGCTTGATCCTGCACTAGTGAATCACTGCGCTTGCGTGTACCCGCAATCGGACGTGTATCTACACACTGTGTTTGCGCGCTGTAACGCACTAAACGCTCCGGTGATGAACTAATAATTGCCCAGGGGTCTGGAAAATTTCCAGCAGGCTGTGAGAACTGAACCAAACAAGCAAATGGGGCTGGATTATGTTGACGTAATTGACGATAGACATCAATTGGTCTTGACTTTTTAGCTAGGTCAATTTGCCATTCACGCGACAAGTTCACCTGAAAGACATCCCCAGCCAAAATATAGTTTTTTATGCCCTCTACACCCTGCAAAAATGAAGGTTCAGCTTCTTCACTTACGCCTGCCACCTCAATTGCAAAACTCGCCCTTTCAGCTTGTGGTGGCTGAACAAACTGCGCGTAATCGCGTTGCATATGTTCAACACAATCTGCGTATTCAGGCTCGGCCACAAAGCAGACTTGCTGTAGATGATGATCAACAATAATTGCCGCAGGAAATCGTTGTAAAACAGCCAAGGGTAAAGTTGATTCGGCCAAGTTTAAGCAGGGCTCAACCACCTGCGCATATTCGTACGAAAAATAACCAAACCACCCCCCACTAAAAGGCAAATCATCCACCAGGCCTGGTGTTTGTTCTAAACTGGAGAACTCGGTTTCAAATTGTTCAACAAAGCTCGTGGCAGAATTCAGATCTTGTAATACATGGGTCTGCTGAGGAAAGGCGAACAAGATTTCAAACCGGCCTAAACTATCCGCTTGATTAGGGTCGCCTTTGGCAACACTTTCCAATAAATGCGGGTAGCGCTCTGGAAGATGCTCTGACAATAACGTCAGATCAGAAAAAACTAAGGGCTGTCGAATGACAGCCCGAGTGGTTTGCGATAAGTCACGCATAATGCCTGATTATTTTACTCGCCCTAATACCAAACTGGCATTGGTTCCACCAAAGCCAAATGAATTAGACAGCGCATAATCAATATTGGCATCACGTGCTTCGTGAGGCACATAATCTAAATCACACCCTTCATCTGGGTTGTCTAGATTGATAGTAGGTGGCAAAACTTGGTCATATAATGCCAAAGTCGAGAAAATCGCTTCAATCGCACCGGCGGCACCTAACGAGTGTCCAATCATAGACTTAGTTGAACTCATCGCTAGTTTATAAGCATGATCGCCAAAGGTCGATTTAACCGCTGCGTTTTCACATACATCACCAGCTGGTGTAGACGTGCCATGTGCATTGATATAGCCTATTTTTGACTTGTCCAAGCCCGCATTACGCAACGCATTTGTCATACAACGAGCCGCGCCTTCGCCACCTTGAGCTGGCAGAGTCATGTGATAAGCGTCACCACTCATGCCAAAGCCCAGTACTTCACCGTAAATTTTAGCACCACGTGCTTTTGCATGTTCATATTCCTCTAGCACAACCGCACCTGCGCCATCGGCCAATACAAAACCATCACGATCTTTATCCCAAGGGCGACTTGCCGCTTGTGGGTCATCGTTGCGCGTTGAAAGCGCACGAGCGGCCGCAAAACCAGCCAAGCCTAATTCGGTTGTAGAGTATTCTGCTCCACCCGCGACCATCACGTCGGCATCGCCGTATTCTATTAAGCGGGCTGCATCACCGATACTGTGTGTACCTGTTGCACAAGCCGTTACCAAGGCTAAATTCGGGCCCTTCAAACCATACTTAATTGAGACATGGCCCGAGATCATATTGATAATTGCGCTCGGAACAAAGAAGGGAGAAACCTTTCTAGGCCCCCCCGCTTGGCATACAGCGTGTTGGGCTTCAATCGTGCCAATGCCACCAATACCAGAACCAATTGATACACCAATTCGCGTGGCATTTTCTTCAGTGACTTCTATACCTGAATCTTCAAAAGCTTGAATACCAACGGCAATCCCGTAATGAATAAACGGATCCATTTTTTTGGCTTCTTTAGGTGAAATATAAGTATTCACATCAAAATCTGCAATCGTACCGGCAAACTTAACTGAAAACTTCTCCGTATCGAATCTAGAGATAGGCGTGATGCCACTTTTGCCAGCTTTGATATTTTCCCAAGTTTGCTGAACATTAAGCCCAACAGGAGTTAGCAAACCTAGACCTGTAATAACCACTCGACGCTTTGACAAAGTAAAATCCTCCTAAACTCGTCACCAACTTAATGCAAACGCTTTCACCAAACACTAAATCTTAATCCAGATATAAAAAAAGCCGTTTACACGGCTTTTTTTGATCACGTAACGTGGAAAATTATTCCATGTTAGCGTTGATGTAAGAAACGGCTTGCGCTAGCGTAGAGATTTTCTCTGCTTCTTCGTCAGGAATTTCGCAATCAAACTCTTCTTCCAAAGCCATAACTAATTCAACGGTGTCTAGTGAGTCCGCGCCCAAATCATCAACGAAAGAAGCGTCAGGTGTAACTTGCGCTTCCTCTACACCTAGCTGCTCAACTACGATTTTTTTAACGCGATCTTCAATACTGCTCATGGATAATCTCCAACTCTTACTTTAATGATGAAAAAAATTTAATGTATTTTGTACTCAGGGAACTAAATTTTCAAGCTTTTTAATGAAATAAAAGCCTAAAAAATCGAATTTTTTGATATTCGGTCACACCATGACCATACCACCGTTGACATTAATCGTCTGCCCAGTAATGTAAGCTCCGCCTTCTGACGCTAAGAAAGTGACCGCTTTCGCGATATCTTCCGGCGAGCCCAAACGGCTCAAAGGAATTTGTTCAGTTAGCGCTTTTCTCTGTTCTTCGGGTAGCGAACGCGTCATGTCAGTATCAATAAACCCTGGTGCAACCGTATTAACAGTAATGCCGCGTGAGCCAACCTCACGTGCTAAAGACTTGCCAAAGCCGATAATCCCAGCTTTAGCCGCCGCATAGTTAGTTTGACCGGCATTTCCCATCACGCCAACCACCGATGCAATATTAATAATACGACCTTGTTTGGCTTTCATCATGCCACGCAAACAGGCTTTACTCATACGGTACACAGAGCTTAAATTTGTTTGAATAATATCGTCCCACTCATCATCTTTCATGCGCATGAGCAAGTTATCACGAGTAATGCCTGCATTATTGACCAAAATTGTAGGTGTACCAAACTCTTTGGTGATCTGATCCATAATTGAGGCAATTTGATCCGCATCGGTTACATTCAGTGCTAAACCTTGACCTTTACCGCCGGACTGCTTGATGTAATCCGTAATCGCTTGAGCGCCTGATTCCGAGGTTGCGGTACCAATCACGGTTGCTCCTTGGGCTAGTAAATCCAGGGTAATGGCTTTGCCAATCCCGCGACTCGCGCCTGTAACCAGGGCAATATTTCCAGTTAACATAATGGCTCCTACAATCCTTCTATTGCTTGGGCTAATGTAGCAGAATCGAAAATAGTTTCAACCGCCATGCGACGGTCAATACGACGATTTAAACCGGCCAACACTTTACCTGGGCCCAGTTCATATAATTTTTCAACACCTTCAGCTTTCATTTTCTCAACGGTTTTAACCCATTGAACTGGGCAGTATAACTGCTCAACTAAAGCTGATTTTATTTGCGCCTGATCCGCATGACACTCAACATCTACATTATGTAGCACCGAGACGTTTGGTGATTCAAATGTCATATTATCTAGTTTTGATTTTAATGCCTCTGCCGCAGGTTTCATCAAAGCACAATGCGATGGTACGCTAACCGGCAAGGCGACGACTTTTTTAGCACCTAGCTCTTCGGCACGCTGCATAGCGCGTTCAACCGCTGCGACCTCACCTGCAATGACAACCTGGCCTGGTGAATTGAAATTTACAGCTTCTACGACACCACCTTGCGCTGAATCAGCACACAATTCAACGACCTGCTGATCCTCCAGACCTAATACAGCGGCCATCGCGCCTTTACCAGCGGGCACAGCCGACTGCATTAATTGACCGCGTGCTGCCACCAACTCAATACCTTGCGCTAGACTCATGACACCAGCCGCCACTAACGCCGTATATTCACCTAACGAGTGACCAGCCATAAAGCTAGGCTGTAAATCTGGTTTTTGTGCCTGCATCGCTCGAAAAACGGCAATGCCAGAAGCCAACATAGCTGGCTGAGTAACATCTGTTTGGTTTAAGCGAGCCTCTGGACCATTTTGAACCACATCCCACAAATCATAGCCCAGAACAGCGGAAGCTTCATTAAATACTTCTGTAACGACGGGGTGATTGGCAGCTAAGTCACTAAGCATACCGATAGATTGTGACCCTTGACCAGGAAAAACAAACGCGTATTTCATAATAAACCTTTAAACAAATATTCTAGTTGGCTTTAGCCAGGTTAAAACAAATTTAATAACGGATTAAAGCCGATCCCCAGGTAAAGCCCCCACCAAACGCTTCCATTAGAATAAGCTGCCCACGCTGGATACGACCATCACGAATGGCTTCATCCAGTGCCATAGGTACGGATGCACTGGATGTGTTTGCATGTTTATTAACCGTCACAACCACCTGACTTTCTTTCAGTCCCAGTTTTTTACCCGTCGCACTGATGATGCGTAAGTTAGCTTGATGAGGCACCAACCAATCAATTTGATCTTTGGTTAAGCCATTTGCTTCTAGGGTTTCGTTGGCAATACGACTTAATGTATTCACCGCAACCTTAAACACCTCATTACCTTTCATCGACATAGTGCGTTCAGCGACATCGTCAGTTTGTGGTAATTTAGATGGGCCTGATGGTACGTGCAATAATGTTTCGTATTGACCATCAGCATGAATATGAGTCGATAAAATGCCCGGTTCACTTGACGCTTCAAGCACCACGGCACCCGCACCGTCACCAAACAAAATACAAGTCGTACGATCTGACCAATTCGTAATGCGAGACAAGGTTTCCGCTCCCACTACCAATACACGTTTTGCCATACCGGTTTTAATAAACTGATCCGCCACACTGATTGCGTAAACAAAACCAGTGCAAACCGCTTGCACATCAAACGCCGGACAGCCATGAATATCAAGGCGCTGCTGTAATAGACAAGCAGTACTCGGGAAAATTTTATCTGGCGTGGTGGTAGCAACAATAATCATATCAATCGACTGCGCATTGATTCCAGCCATTTCAATGGCTTTTAGCGAGGCTTGCTCGGCTAAATCACACGTCGTTTGATTGTCAGCAGCAATATGACGTTGCTCAATACCGGTTCTTTCACGAATCCACTCATCACTGGTATCTACCATGGTTTCGAGATCTTTATTCGTCAGCACTTTTTCAGGCAAATAGCGGCCTGTACCAATAATTTTACTATAGATTTTTGAACTCATTCACTTACCACTTGGGTTGGCTGACTCAGTGCTTGCTGTTCCAATAGCTTCGAAACTTCGGCTTGGATACGCTCTGGTACGTTATTCATTACTTCTAAACGGGCTTCAGCAATCGCGTGAAAGAATGAGAAGCTATCAGCTCCACCGTGACTCTTGATAACGATCTTACGCAAACCTAAAAATGAAGCACCATTATAGCGACGCGGGTCAACTTTTTGCTTAAAGCTCTTCAGCACAGGCAGACTCAACAAGCCCACTATTTTGGTTAACCAGTTACGATTAAAGGCTTGTTTAAGATAGAACGAAATCATCTTAGCTACACCTTCCGAAGCTTTTAAGGCAATATTGCCATCAAAACCGTCGCAAGCGACCACGTCGACCGTACCTTTGAAAATATCATCTCCCTCTACATAACCAGCATAGTTAATAGAGGTTTGGCGCAGAATCTGCTGCGCCAATTTAATACGGTCATGCCCCTTCATCTCCTCTTCACCAATGTTCAACAAACCAACACTGGGATTAGGATTATTATCAATTGCGCGCGCTAAAACCGAACCCATGATGGCAAACTGAGCCAGACTTTCACCATCCGCGCCCACATTCGCACCCAAATCCAGCATATGAACGTGACCATTGATCGTCGGCATAGATGTGCAAATCGCAGGGCGATAAATTCCAGGTAAAGTTTTTAAAACAAACTTAGCCGTGGCCATTAACGCTCCAGTATTACCCGCGCTCACACAGGCTTGCGCCTGGTCATCTTTCACCAAGTTCAAAGCAATACGCATTGACGATTGTTTTTTATTACGCAGAGCGAATGAAGGCAAGTCATCCATATCAACCACTTGTTCAGCATGTTGAATAGACAAGTTTTCTGAGGTGAAATTAGCAAGCGTGAGCTGTTCACGAATTAACGTCTCATCGCCCACTAAAATAATATGCAGATCTTTAAACTTTTTTAGCGCTTCGATCACCGCAGGAACAGTGACCTTTACACCATGGTCACCGCCCATTGCATCTATAGACAGTGTAATTTTCAAGACTAATTATTCCTTATCTTGAATTACTTTCTTACCTTTGTAGTAACCATCAGCAGTGACATGATGACGACGATGCACTTCACCCGTTGTAGCATCAACGGTCAAAGAAGCCGCAGTTAATGCATCATGTGAACGGCGCATACCGCGCTTTGAAGGGGTTTTTTTTGTTTTGTTGAACGGCCATTTAAGTTCTCCTAATAAACACGCAAAATATAAAACTTCTACTCTTATGAAACGCTAAAGCGGATCGAGCCTTATTTTTTCAAATCTTGTAACTTGGCAAATGGGTTATCGTCAGCGGGCGATAACTCTACTTCTTCGAACGCCTCATCTTGCCAACTCAGCATCTCGCCTTCTTGTCGAGGCACCATCGGTATCGCTAATAGAACTTCGTCTTCAACCAATTCTAACAACGATACTTTGCCTTCTGGCATTTCATAAACCTCGATATCTTCATCAAGGTCTTCCGCCATCGACATGACCGAAACGTACACGCCTTGAGTTTGTCTATCAACCGGATAAACAAACGCTTCGAGCGTTCGCTGACATTCAAGAACGAGATCGGTTTTCACCGACAACTCGAACTGAGGTGTCTTTAATTGAGGATGACGACTGAAAACAATATCAACTTCAACCTCACCATTCGACTGCCTAACTTGATCGAGCAAACGCTTCATCGCAGACTGGTTGACACGAGCCTGAAAGCGCATATTATGTTCAGCACAGTGAACGGGATCGATCAAATCGGGAAGTTTCTCAAACATGGCGGGGAATGATACTCTCAGAAAGTGTTTCTGTCAAAACTTTCACAGACTTACCGCACTATTTTTACGCATAAAACCTTTTATTAAATTAAAGGAACAAAATGACGCTTGATTCACCTCAAATCTTACTGGCTTCTAGCTCACCTTATCGCCGCCAACTACTTGAAAAACTCGGCTTAACTTTTAACTGTGAATCGCCTGACATAGACGAAACTGCGCATGAACACGAAACTGTGCGCGAGATGGTTGAACGACTTTCCCTAAAAAAAGCGCAAGCTCTCGTCCAGCAACACCCTAGTAAAATCATTATCGCATCCGACCAAAGCGCCAGTTTAAATGATCAAGCCCTGGGCAAACCAGGTAGTTTTGAAAAAGCCTTTGAGCAACTTAAAGCTCAGCAAGGCCAAGTCATTTGCTTTTATACAGGCCTGGTGGTTTATAACCCGCACGATCAAACTTACTTGAGTGCTCTCGATATCACCAAGGTTCACTTTCGCGAACTGAGCGACCAGCAAATTCGCAACTACCTACTGACAGAGCAACCTTATGATTGCGCCGGCAGCTTTAAATCTGAAGGCTTAGGTATCACGCTTTTTAGCAAAATCGAAAACCAAGACCCTAATGCATTGATTGGCTTACCACTGATTGAGCTGGTTAACCTGCTATCTCAAGCTGGCCTCAGCCTACCATTAGATCCAAGCCGCTAACTTAGTAACCAGCGACCTAGAGCGCCTAAATCCTCAAAACTCGACATAGGCTCAAAGCTCGCCATTTGTTCTAAAGTATGCACGCCATGACTCATCGCCACTCGAGGCATATGAATGGCCTGCGCCATCTGCATATCAAAACTGGTATCACCCACCATAACCGCTTGAGAAACATCCATATTGCTAAACTCCAAAATCTGCTTAAGCATTAACGGATCAGGCTTTGAAGCCGACTCAACTGGGGTACGTGTAATGTGAAAGTAAGGCTCAAAACCGGTCAAAGCCAATACCGCATCCAATCCTGTTCGGCTTTTACCTGTCGCGACCGCTAGCTTAACTCCCCGCCCATGTAACTCGGATAACAACTCCTGCGCCCCTTCATAAGGCTGCATGTCCACCACTGAATCATGCAAAAAATGCTGCGTATAAGCTTTTGCCACTTCGACCACCAGGCCTGACTCAACCCCTGGATAAAGCTGATGAATGGCATTATCAAGACTCAAACCTATTATTTGTTTTGAATCGTGACGAGGTAAAACGGGTAAACCACAAATTTGAGCGGCCGACTGGATTGCATCAACAATCCGCGCTTCCGAATTCATCAAAGTGCCATCCCAGTCAAAAATAACTAAATCAAAACGGCGTGCTTTGGACATTATCTAGCCTCAAGTGTCTTTATTATGTTTTTAAAATCGACAAACAAGGGAGCCTCTATAAATAACTTTTCCCCCGTTGCTGGGTGCGTAAACCCAAGCTTTTGCGCATGCAAAGCCAAGCGCGCCATACCTAGTTTCTTAAAGCTGGCGTTAGCGACTTCTGATCCGTATTTATCATCACCAATAATCGGACACCCAACAGCTTGAGCATGAACACGAATCTGATGGGTTCGCCCCGTAATCAACTTAACTTCAACCAAGGCGGCATCACTAAACTGATTTAGCACTTTAAAGAAACTCACACTAGGCTTACCTTCCGGCGAAACTTCAACCATGCGCTCACCTGAGCGTAAGGTATTTTTCAGCAAAGGCAAATCTACCTTATATTTATCTTTTGGCCAAGCTCCAGCAACCAAAGCTAGATAATATTTTTCTACCTGGTCTTCTCGAATTTGGCGATGCAGGTCTCTTAGTATGGAGGTTTTTTTAGCCAGGATAATCGCCCCTGACGTATCTCGATCTAAACGATGTACCAGCTCAATCCGGCGCGCCTCTGGGCGCAAGTTACGGATCAACTCAATCAATCCCCAGCTAACGCCACTTCCGCCATGCACTGCAATACCAGAAGGCTTATTTACAACAATTAAGTCAGAATCCTCATACAAAATATGTTGCGCAATCTTGTCCTGCTGCGTGCGTGGTGGCTTGACAGTTTGTCCTGCTTCCGCTGTTACAACCGGAGGAATTCGCACCACATCACCCGTCTGGACACGCACATTGGGTTGAGATCGCCCTTTATTTACTCGCACCTCACCCTTTCGAATAATGCGGTAAATCAGCATCTTAGGCACTTTTCGTAAATGCTTCAGCAAAAAGTTATCCAACCGCTGCCCGGCTTCATCCTCGGTCACTTCAACCCATCTCACACCCGACATAACGCCCACCAAAAAATTAAAATGACTCGCAATTTTAGCCGAAAGCCGCTCATTTTTCCGAAAAACTCGCGCGCCTTTTAACTTTAATAACCATAACAATGGCCAACACACGTATTAAGCATTGCACCTGACCCCAAGGGGTGCTATATTGCGCAAGCCTAGTGTAAATAACATAGGCAAGCAGAAATTCCGCGAAGCACAAACGCGATGATTTAAACAAAACAGTTTTTTATCCATCCGGCAAGCGGTTGATCTAGAAGACATTATTGAGTACTAAGCATATCAGGCCGCCTAAGCGCACTCGCCTATTGATGCTCATAAAGATATGAACGCGCCGCCCACACAAATGGACGTAAGACGCTTCAGCTTTATCAGCACGATATGTAACAAGACATGCAAACAAGGTGAAACATACTTGTTTAGACTAAGAGCTTAGCGCAGCACAAAACGCTAAGCTCGACAAAAACGATGAATAACGCTCTAACAGCGCTCGAACCAAATCATGAACCTATTTTCATGTTAACTTTTGTTGTTAGCCGGACGAGAACCATTAGAACCTTATTCCTCAAGAAGTCTAACCTTCACCCCTGCATCCCTCTGCTATTAGATCTCAACTTCTACGTCAGCCCCAAGCCCTAACATTGACAAAGAGAACAGCATGAAAAGAATGCTTATAAATGCCACGCAAGCTGAAGAGTTACGCGTAGCCCTGGTTGACGGACAAACCCTATACGACTTAGACATCGAAACCCCGCACCAAAAGAAGAAAAAGGCCAACATTTACAAAGGCGTTATCACACGCATCGAACCTAGCCTAGAAGCGGCATTTGTTGACTACGGCGCAGATCGTCACGGCTTCCTTCCTTTCAAAGAAGTCGCTGAAGAATACTACCCAAACAATACCAACGACAACAACTTGTCGATTCAGCAAGTCCTAAAAGAAGGCCAAGAGCTGATTATCCAAGTTCAAAAAGAAGAACGTGGCAATAAAGGTGCAGCTCTAACCACTCAAATCACTTTGGCCGGGCCTTATGTCGTCATGATGCCGAACAACCCAAAATCAGGTGGGATTTCTCGCAGAATTGAAGGGGATGAACGTTCTGACTTGCGTGACACTTTAAAAGACATCGACATCCCTGATGGCATGGGCTTAATTGTCCGCACGGCTGGTGTAGGCAAAAGCCCAGAAGAGCTTCAATGGGGGATTAACTATTTAATCCAGCTTTGGGATGCAATTAAACAAGCGGCTAATGAAAAATCAGCCCCCTTCTTAATTCATCAAGAATCTGACATTGTCACCTTAGCTATACGCGATTATTTACGCCAAGACATTGGTGAAATTCTAATTGACGACATGGACACTTTTCACCGCGCTCGCGACTTCATCCAACAAGTTATGCCCCAGCACGTGCAAAAAGTGAAACCTTATCAGGATAAAATTCCGCTCTTCACACGCTTCCAAATAGAATCGCAAATAGAATCGGCTTACCAGCGAGAAGTCATTTTGCCATCTGGCGGCGTGATCGTAATTGACATGACCGAAGCTTTGACCTCGATTGACATCAACTCTAGTCGCTCAACCAAAGGCGGCGACATTGAGGAAACGGCTTTCCATACCAACATGGAAGCGGCTTGCGAAATTGCTCGTCAACTACGTCTAAGAGACTTGGGCGGATTAGTGGTGATTGACTTTATTGACATGCATTCATCGCGCCACCAACGTGAAGTTGAGAACCAAATGCGTGATGCCGTCGTGAATGACCGTGCTCGTGTACAAATTGGCAAAATTTCGCGTTTTGGCCTGCTTGAAATGTCACGTCAACGCTTACGCCCTTCTATTGAAGAATCGAGCCAAATCGTCTGCCCTAGATGTAATGGTGTTGGCGTTATTCGAGGTGTAGAGTCGCTTGCGCTTTCTATCTTGAGGTTGCTAGAAGAAGAAGCCATGAAAGAAGGAACTCGTCGTGTCACGGTTCAATTACCCGTTGATGTCGCAACCTTTTTGCTAAATGAAAAGCGCAGCCAAATCATCAAAACCGAAGATCGCTATGATTTACACATTTTGATTGTTCCAAATGAACATTTAGAAACCCCACACTACCTGATTGAGCGCACTCGCAATGGTGAAGAGCCCACTCATAGCAGCAGCTATGAAGCAAAATCTATTATCACTCAAGAAATACCTAGCGTGGAAAAACCGCTCTCTCAAAAAGAAGAGCCTGCGATTAAAAACATACAACCTTCTGCGCCTCCACCCGCTCAAGTCGGCGAGAAACCATCGCAACCAGGCCTGCTAGCCAAACTATGGAATTGGTTATTTAAACAACCAAAACCTGCGGCCCCCAAAAAAACCAAGCCAACTGAAAGAACTTCAAATCGCTCTCAAAATGCGCGTAAGAACAACAATCGTCGCCGAGGAAATGGTCGCAAACGTAACAACGAAAATGACACGACCACGGGCAATGTAGAGTCAACAAGAGATACCAAATCAAATCAGCAGACAGAACGCTCAAGAAATCGCAGTAGAAACGATAACTCAAAGCGCAACCAGTCTAATGACGGTGCAAGAGAATCTTCTCGTGATGAGCAGGCTAACAAGTCAACTCCACAAAAGCCAAATCATGCAGAAAATACAAAACCAAGTAATACTTCTCACGAGTCGGCCGTTGATCAAAAATCAACCAATGTGAATGACCAGCAAACCAACGATGATGCCAACAAGAAAGGCCCGCGTCGTCGCAGTCGATACAACAGTCGCAGTTCACTAAACCGCAGACGCGCACCTAGAGATGCTGAAAACATTAGTGTTGCAAACCTAGGCACAAGTGACAAAACTGAATCCGATTCAAGTTCATCAACTTAATCACAGACGTTTCAACCTAAAAGGCTTAGCCTTTTAGGTCTCTACTGTTTATGAATTCGACTGGTTCTGCTTTATATGATCTAACAAACCTCTTGAAGCCGCTTCTACCATATCAAAAACATCCTCAAACCCATCAGCTCCACCATAATATGGATCGGGCACATAATCCTGTCCAAAACCGGGCGCAAACTCCATAAACAACCTTACCTTAGCCTGTAAGTCACTAGGCGCCATCTGCATTAAGTTCTGATGATTATCCGCATCCATTGTTAAAACATAATCAAACTCAATTAAATCAGAAAAATCGACCTTTCGAGCACGCAAATCATCCATTTGAATCCCTCGATTGGCCGCTGTTTGCATGGAGCGACTATCTGGCGGATTGCCAACGTGATAAGCATGAGTGCCCGCTGAGTCAATCACCACCCAGTCCTCCAGTCCTTCATCTCGAACTAACTTTCTGAACACAGCATGCGCAGTAGGTGATCGGCAAATATTGCCCATACAAACGAATAAAACCGAAACTTTCTGTTTCATTAAACTCCCCTTCGTTAAAATAGGCTTTTAATTTTACACATATCTTAAGTCATGAACAAAACACAGCCCCCAACAGATTGGATACTTTATGCTGACGAGCACCTTGTTATTGTAAACAAGCCTAGCGGCCTCTTATCCGTACCTGGAAAAAGTGAGCAAAATAAAGAGTGCGTGCTTACCCACTTACACCAAACACACCCAAGCGCTCTAATTGTTCATCGATTAGATATGGATACCTCTGGCATTATGCTACTGGCACTAAACAAACAAGCACATCGTTCGCTCAGCATTCAATTTCAAGACCGACAAGTGAATAAAAAATACTATGCATTATGCGCAGGAAAGCTACTTGCTGACGAAGGTTACATTCAATTACCTATGCGATGCGACTGGGATAGACGCCCTAAGCAAATGATCGACTTTATCCACGGACGATCAGCTCAAACACTCTGGCAGAAAATTATCCAGTTTGACGATTATTTTTCTGTCGAGCTCAGTCCAATTACAGGACGCTCACACCAATTAAGACTCCATATGAAGTCACTTGGCCACCCTATTCTAGGCGATAATCTCTATGCCGATTCGCTCAGCGTTGCAAATTATTCAAGACTGATGCTACACGCTGGAGAGCTTGAGTTTTCACATCCTGAAACGCATCAAAGAATGAAAATCAAAAGTCCTCCAGAGTTTCTATGATATAACTGGCATATAAAATGCTGAGATTATATTTAGAATAATTTGTAAGTCCTTGTAAATGGATTCATAATTCATGTAGGTCAAAGTGATACTGACTCAGAATGTTAAGTGAGGTTTAAAATGACGGATGTTGAAAAAGACGAGTTAGCAAACCAAGAAATGCTAAAAATGCTGGGCGAATCCGAGTCATCAAACAAAGAAGATGACTTACTGGATGCTTTGAACGATCTCTCAAACCTGGATGACAACTCTTCAGTTGAGGTCAGCACACCCGAGGACTCACTTGAGCTAGATTCCGATCCCATATCATCTGACCTAGAAACTAGCGAATCACTTTTAGACGAAACTGACATCGAAGACTCAGCAGACATCGAAAACTCAGCAGACATCGAAGACTCGGCTGACATCGAAGACTCGGCTGACATCGAAGACTCGGCTGACATCGAAGACTCGGCTGACATCGAAGACTCGGCTGACATCGAAGACTCGGCTGACATCGAAGACTCGGCTGACATCGAAGACTCGGCTGACATCGAAGACTCGGCTGACATCGAAGACTCGGCTGACATCGAAGACTCGGCTGACATCTCTACACAGTCTGTCAATACAATGGAAGATGCTATCCATATTGATCAAGATATTCATTCCATTGCCGAAGAACTAAAAGAGACATCAAAAGAAGTAACCAGTCTTGCGTTAGCTACAGCACGACAAGCTCAAGAGTCAGCTCAAAAAACGCAAGCGGCTATTGAAGCAACTTTTAGTGCTGCAGAAAAAGCATTCGAAACTGTAAAAAATGCCGGTTACATGCTTAATGAACAAAACTTTGATAAAAACTTATCGGCAGATGAACTCGCTCAGCAACTGCAGGCGATTCGTGAACGAAATCAAACTTTAAAACAAGCTAGCAGCCAAATAAAAGAACGTTTAGCCGCTCTTAAACTGAAATAGAATTCACCCTGTTGTTTATAATGACAGGCCAACAATAACTGCAATAGGCATAGGTTGATGAAAGATATTGCTGATGATCTAATTAATGACTTAGAAGACCTTGAGAACTCTACCGAAGAACTCAATGAGCAAGTTGACCAAGTTGTTAAGAACAACGCCACACTAAATAAATATACTGGTGAAACGGCCATGGAGACAGCGGTATTGATGCTGGAAGCTTCTAAAATGGCTCAAGAGTCCGCCATCAGCAGCCAAGAGTCGGCCAGTGTCAACCTAAAGTTAGCTGGACAACAGCAGCAGCAAATTGACAGCATGCACGATGCAGGCATTTCTTGGCGCCAAACAATTCGGGATGCCAACTTAGAAATAAAATCATCTCGTGGTTTTTTTGTCGGAATGCTCACCAGTGCGATTATCTTAACTTTAATCGCAGCTGGCTTAATGAGCTGGTTAGTTTTGATGTCTAAAAACAATCAAGCTGAATCTCAATCTCAACTAATGGATATGATTCAGACTGAATCATCACTCAACCAGCGCCAAGTTAACATGAAGATTGATGAGTTGGCTTCGGTTGTTGAAAATGCACTGAGCTACCAAAGAAACGGGGAAAGCAATACTGACAGCAAATCCTCAAAGTCGTCTGGTGAAGAACTGGCTGAAGGGTCAATCGATGTAAACAATCAACCGGCCGATATTACGAACACCCCCTTAAATGAAAGCCAAACCTCAGCCACCGCACAATTTGATGAAATTCAAAAAAGCATAGCTAAGAGCTTGAATGAGTATAAAGCTTCCCTAAAAGACCTCGCTAAGGCTAATACCTCAAATATGGACGGTCAAAAGGTTGATCTTGAACCTTTAAACAATCAACTTGCTAAAATAGAAAATCTATTGCAAGCTCAGTCGGCTCAAATTGACTCAATCAATAAAAGGCTAGAACGCTCAGTTAAACAGAATGTGGCCAACGAAAAACCAGAGCCGTCTGTTGTTAAAAACACAAACAACACCCTAAGCTCCCAGCTAGCTAATATCAAAAAACAACTAGATTCACTACAGAACCGTCAGAGCGATATCTATACTAACTTACAAAAACTCACTAATGAATTTGCGAAAGTGAAAGAAGAGGCGGCCAATGAAGGTCCCAAGCCCTACAGCTATCGCAATCCTTACGAGTATAAACAATAAGCAAACCCAAGCACTCAAGATTGCCTAAACCTGGCTTAAGTGATAATGTATTTTTTTAATCCAAAATTCATTTAAATTCAGTCAGGATAACTTATGATTTCAAACAAGCTAGTTACGCTATCAGCTCTTGCCTTCACCTTCAGTTATGCCCATGCCGCCCCACTTTCAACGACCGAACAAAAAGCCAGTTATGCGATCGGTGTTGACCTGGCCAACAACCTGCAAAATCAAGGCATAGATATTCAAGTCGACTCTTTTTTATTAGGCCTTGAAGACTCTCTAAAAGATAATGAACTAAAGTTAACCAGCGAACAAATGGGGGAATCACTTGATGCCTTCAGAGCCTCTCTTGAAGCTAAACAACAAGCTGAGCAACAAGCCTTAGCCGATCAAAATAAAAAAGAGGGGGAGGCCTTTCTAGCCAAAAACAAGGTTAAATCAGACATTAAAACTTTGGACTCAGGTTTGCAGTACCGTGTAATTGAAGAAGGCAAAGGGGCGCACCCTACTGAAAATGACACAATCATTGCGCATTATAAAGGCACCTTGCTGGATGGTACGGAGTTCGATAGTTCTTACAACCGTAATGCCCCCATCGAATTTAAAATGGATAATGTCATCCTAGGTTGGCAGGAAGCATTAAAACTAATGAAACCAGGTTCAAAATGGGAAATCTTTGTCCCAGCTCACTTAGCCTACGGCATGCGTGGAGCAGGCAATGTAATTGGACCAAATCAAACGTTAATCTTTGAAATTCACTTCATCTCTACCGCAGCTGAATAAAAAAAAAGCCCGAGCTTAAATTCTTAAGCTCGGGCTTATGCCATTCGGACAATAAAAGCTCTTCAAGAGGAGTTGTTGAAAACAACAGCCTCTATATTAATACAAGCGTTTACTAATATCAAGATTTTCTAATATAGTTTCTTTCTAATTTTTTTATAGGGACATAAAACAACTTAACCATATAAAACAGTTAGTTAAGCAGTCAACTATAAACCTACAGACAACAAGGCATTCACCCGCTTGATAAACTCAGATGGGGATTCTAAGTGATCGCCTTCAGCCACTTGCGCTTGTTCAAGCAAAAACATAGACCAGTCCTTTAATTGCTTATCATCTTCAATAGCTTCTAAACGCTTAACCAATACATGGTTAGGGTTTAACTCCAAAATGGGCTTTGTTTTCGGCAGTGCTTGACCCATCTGCTCCATTAAACGTGCCATATGATTACTCACTCCACCTTCTTCTGAAACCACGCAAGCTGGAGAATCGGTTAAACGTACCGTCATCTTAACGTCTGAAACCAAGTCAGACAGAGCATTTTTAACCTTATCCGTTAGGTCACTACGCGCTTTTTTCTCGTCCTCTGTTAAGGATTGCTCCTCTTCTTCAACCAGCTCCTTAATATCACCCTGCGTGATTGACTTCAATGACTTGCCATCAAACTCAGTTAAATGCGCCACTAACCACTCATCAATACGATCTGACAGCAATAAGACCTCAATACCCTTCTTTCGAAAAACTTCTAAATGAGGGCTACCTAATGCGGCCGAATGGTTATCGGCTACAATGTAATAAATCGCCTCCTGCGTTTCAGGCATCCTTGCAACATAATCATCCAGAGATGTGCGTTGAGGTTTAGCCGAATCATGTGTCGAAGAGAACCTTAATAATTTAGCCAGTTTTTCGCGGTTAGCATAGTCTTCGACAATCCCCTCTTTTAATACTTGTCCAAAGGCATCCCAGAATTCATCATACTCAGTAGTATCTTCAGATTTGGCTAACTTAGTCAACTGGTCAAGAACTCGTTTGACTGAGCCCGAGCGAATTTTATCGACTACCTGGTTACTTTGTAAGATTTCACGTGAGACATTTAAAGGTAAGTCGTTCGAGTCAATAACTCCTCGCACAAAGCGCAGATAAGCCGGCATCAGATGCTCTGCATCATCCATAATAAAGACACGTTTAACATAAAGTTTTAAACCGTATCGACGATCCCGATCGTACAAGTCGAATGGTGCTTTTTTAGGTAAATACAGTAAAGATGTATACTCTAAGGTACCCTCTACCTTGTTATGCATAACGGCTAAAGGCTTATCAAAGTCATGCGATAAGGTTTGGTAGAAGTTCGCATAGTCGTCATCGGTTAATTCAGACTTAGGTTGCGTCCAAATTGCGGTCGCTTTGTTAACCTGTTCCCACTCAACGGCTGAGCTTTCTTGCTCTTTCGAATCATCAGTATCAACGGTTTTACGCATTTGAATCGGGAAGTTAATGTGGTCAGAATAAGTTGTAATGATGTTCTTCAAACGATATTCGTTTAAAAATTCGTCCATACCCTCTTTTAAATGCAAAGTAATCTCAGTACCTTTTTTTGGCTTAGCTAAGTTTTCTAATGTAAATTCACCTTCGCCATTCGACTCCCACTGAACACCTTCTTCAACCGAGGAACCCGCTTTACGGGTATGTAATGTTACTTTATCGGCCACAATAAAAGCCGAATAAAAGCCAACCCCAAATTGGCCAATTAAGTGGCTATCTTTCGCTTGATCACCCGTTAGTTTTTCCAAAAACTTTTTCGTGCCGGAGTTGGCAATCGTACCGATGTTTTCAATCACTTCATCACGTGTCATACCGATTCCATTATCACGCAATGTAATGGTCTTGGCCTGTTCGTCAAATTCAACTTGTATCGCTAACTCAGATTCACCTTCACTTAATGCGTCATTCGAAACCGTCTCAAAACGCAATTTATCCATTGCATCCGAAGCATTTGAAATTAACTCTCTTAAAAAAATTTCTTTATTGCTATAAAGTGCATGAATCATTAACTTCAGAAGCTGCTTAACTTCTGTCTGAAACACATGGGTTTCTTTATTGGTGCTCATTTTTTGATGTCTCCTATTGATAACTACTGTATTTAATAACCCGCTTGTCATAGGGCCTAATTCGTAGTTTTTCAAGAGTTAAAACGCAAAAAAGCCCCAAAAAAGGGGCTCCAGATTAATCTAAATACTTTGATTCAGTTACTTAACTCTTAGAACAGTTCAATCTCTTCTTCCTGACTTTCTTGCTCGGCATGCATGCGTTGAGACATACGAGCTTTCATAATTTCAATCGCTTGAGCGGAAGGTATTTTTTGATCAAAAATCAGTTCAAATAGTTCCTCTTCTTCACGCATCGTCGTGCCTTTTCGCACTGAAAGCTTAAACTTCTCCCACTCCTGCTCATCTTGCACTCGCATTTCATGCGATACAATTTCAGCTAAACTCGATAAACCATGCGAAACATGTTCTAAACGCTGACTAAGCTTGTCGTAAAATTGAAAAGCGATGATCGCTTGCTGCATTTTTTGCGATAAATCTGAAGTTTGACTCAACAATAAAGAGTGTTGTTTGTGAAACAAGGCATTATCCGTTTCAACCGTTCCAATTTCAGCTGTAGCATATTGAATCTCTTCAATATGCTGAGACATGAAGCGAAACGAGTCAATCAGTGCATTAACAGAGTGGTCACCCTCGGTGATCGACAACTCTATCTGAGCAATAGATAAGTTAAGTATCAGAATTGTCTGTTGGACTTCTTTAGCGCCTAATACATAATTTGGCTCATTTAAGTCTGTCATAGGTTACCTTTAAGCCGCCGCATCAATTTGCGCTAATTTTTCAGCATTGGCCGTTTTATGATTTGAAACCGCACCAGCTACATCTAGAATTAAAGCGACTTTGCCATCACCTAGAATTGTTGCCCCTGCGATACCTTCTATTTTCATAAAGTTACTTTCTAAGCTTTTAATGACCACCTGCTGTTGCCCAAGTAAGTCATCTACAAAAATACCAGCTCGGCGACCACCCTCTTCTACTACGACCAATAGGCCTTCTGACAAGTCACTTTTGGCGTCATTCACACCAAAGCGATTATGCAGACGTATGACTGGGATATATTGATCTCTTAGTTTGTATAGTTCGGCTTGACCAGCGATACCTTTCACCAATGATTTATCTACCTGAATAGATTCAACAATAGAAACCAATGGGAATACATAGGTTTGACTACCGACAGACGCCAACTGTCCATCCAAAATCGCAAGTGTTAGAGGCAATCGAATCGTAAACACACTCCCCTCGCCTCGCTTAGTTTTAACCTCAACGGTGCCACCAAGTCCACGGATGTTTCTACGAACGACATCCATGCCAACGCCACGCCCCGACACATCACTGACAACATCCGCCGTTGAAAAACCAGGATGGAAAATAAGATCCACAATCTCATCGTGACTAAGGTTGATATCCGGATCAATCACACCCTTTTCAATTGCTTTTTGACGAACCTTGTCAACATTAATACCGGCACCATCATCCGTAATTTGAATCATGATATTGCCACCCTGATGAAAAGCAGCCATCTTAACCACCCCTTTCTCAGGTTTACCAGCTGCAATACGATCTTGTGGACCTTCAATACCGTGGTCAATTGAGTTTCGCACAATATGAACAAGTGGATCCGTTAACTGTTCAAGCATAGTTTTATCCAGCTCTGTCGACTCACCTTCCATAACCAGTTCAATCGTCTTACCAAGTTTTTGACTGACGTCGTGCACAATTCGAGGCATTCGGTTAAATGCAAAACTAACTGGCAGCATACGAATATTCATGACGCTTTCTTGTAGCTCACGAGTATGACGTTCAAGGTGAGTTAAGCCTTCTTTTAACTTATCAATCCATTCGGTACTATCCGGGTTTTGTTCGGCTTGATCGCCAAACTGACTTAACATAGATTGGGTAATAACCAGTTCCCCAACGAGGTTAACCATTTGATCTATTTTGCTAAGGTTGACGCGAATTGAACCATCTTGCTGCGGAGCGGGTCCTTTCTTTTGCACACTAGCTGGTTCTTTAGATGCGGCTCGGCTCACTTCTGGAAGTTTTTCAGCCGTTTCTGGAGCTTGAGATTGCTGTGTGACAGCTGATTCTGATAGAGACGTCTGTGAGCTAGGTGAGGATTCAGAGGTAATCGGTGCCTCGATAATCACTTCGGCACCATCGCCATCAATCCATTCAAACACTTCTTTAATATCTTCTAACTCAATTTCCATACCCGATAAAAGCAAAGTCCAACAGATGTGTAACTCTTCTGGATTGAAGTTTTCGATACCCGGTAAATTACTAGTATGAGCGGTTACCTCAAGGTTACCCAAAGTTTGAAGCTCGCGGAAAATACGAATTGGTTCATTACCAGTTTTCAATAAACCTTTTTCTGGTTTCAGCTGAATAACCCAGCTACTAGGCGCCTCACTTTTTACGGCAGCATCCGTAGCAGCCGCTTCAGGTACATTAATATTTGAAGCTGAACCACCCAATATAGCCTCAAGCCTAGCCTGCACTTCTGACGCGCGAACTTCGTCAATTTGATCGTGGTTTTGCAATCTAGTCAACATATCACGTAACACATCAACCGCGGCCAACATGGCATCTATCGACTCTTGCGTAACGTCACGCTTGTAATCGCGCATTTCATCCAACAAGGTTTCCAAAACATGCGTAAAACCGGCAATCTCAATAAAGCCAAAAGTCCCGCTACCCCCTTTTATAGAGTGAGCTGCACGAAAAATTTCATTGATTTTTTCTGAGTCTGGACGACCTGGTGGCAATTCGAGCAAACCGGTTTCCATGATTGCTAAGCCTTCAAAGCTTTCCTCTAAATATGTTTGTCGAAACGTTTCCATCATGTCCATGATTTTTTCCTCAGAAAACAATTACCATTCAACCAGGTTATGTCATAAACCTGACTCCAACAATTACGCCGGCTAAAACTACAATTTATGCAGACATTGTAGCTTATTAAAACAACTCAACATCACCTTCAACCGGTTTATGTTCAATGTTTTGAAAGTATCGACTCTCTTGATCAACCAACGATTGGTTATGCATCGCATTCAAGCGCCGAACTCGCACCCGTCCAGATAACGGATAATAAATAACTTTGCGTGGATACACATCACCAATATCTTGTGAAACTACTTTAAAGCCTTCGGTATAAATATAGTCAAACACAAACCCTATGTTATACCAACCAATATTGGTCATTGAACTCATTATGCGACCGCCACCAAAAATTTTAAACTCTAATCGGTTACGCATCGCACCTGAACTCAACAAGGCATTAATCATATTTTCCATCGCATAGTTACCATAGCGGTTAGCGTCTGAAAGCTCAATACCTCGCGCATTGTTTTTATCCACCGGCAACATAAAATGATTCATACCACCGATACCTGACACCGGATCGCGAACACATGCCGAAATACACGAGCCTAAAACCGTTTCAATTCGTTCTTCTTGACGTGTTACATAATATTCGCCAGGCAAAATTTTGATGGTAGGAATACCCTCAGCTGGATCAATACTTCTTTGCATAAAATTTATAACTTCTTAGAAGACTAAATATAGCCATAATACCGTTTGACTAAGATAAATTCCAGCAACTCGCCATCAGATCAACAACAAATATCATAAAATTCAAATTAAATACTCTGAATCAATTAATCCAATTTGTCGACTTTAAGAATCCTGAATTGGTAAATTTTGTCTAAGTAACCGATGTTGCTCGCGTCTTTTTTTGAAAAACCCAGATAACAGTGCTGAACACTCCGATGCCAATACACCGGATTTGATAGGAATTTGATGATTAAAAGCCGAGTAATTGACTAAATTTAAGACCGAACCAGCCGAACCTGTTTTAGGGTCGGACGCTCCAAAAACCAGACGCTTTAATCGCGCATGCACCATCGTTGTGGCACACATGGCACATGGCTCTAGAGTTACATATAATTCGCAATCTGGTAGCCGATAATTATTAAGCTTTTCACCCGCTTCTCTAAGTGCAACAATCTCAGCATGAGCGCTCGGATCGTGACAGGTGATTGATCGATTAAAACCGGTGGCGATTAACTCATCGTCTTTTACAACAATCGCGCCTACCGGCACCTCACCTAAGGCCTCAGCTTGTTCAGCTAAAGCGATGGCATGGCGCATCCAAAAAGCATCTCGCTCTTCAGCCACCAAGCCTGGTGGACAGTGTGACGGAACCAAGTCTTGCTTGAACGCCACTCTATTCCCATTCAATCGTCGCAGGTGGCTTACTTGATATATCGTAAGTCACACGTGAAATTCGCGGAATTTCATTAATAATACGGTTAGACACTTTTTCTAGAAAATCATATGGCAAATGCGCCCAACGAGCCGTCATAAAGTCAATCGTTTCAACAGCACGCAAACTAACCACATAATCGTAACGACGCGCATCACCGACTACACCGACCGACTTAACCGGCAAAAATACGGTAAAAGCTTGCGAAGTTTTGTCATACAAATCCGCTTTGCGAAGCTCTTCGATAAAGATATGGTCAGCCAAACGCAGAATATCGGCATACTCTTTTTTAACTTCGCCTAGAATACGCACACCTAAACCTGGACCTGGGAACGGATGACGATAAACCATGTCTACCGGTAAGCCTAACTCGACACCTATTTTCCGAACTTCATCTTTGAACAATTCGCGTAATGGTTCAAGTAAAGATAACGCCATATCTTCAGGCAAACCACCCACATTGTGATGTGATTTAATCACTTTTGCTTTACCGGTTTTAGAACCTGCTGATTCAATTACGTCTGGATAAATCGTGCCCTGAGCTAACCACTTAACATTGGTTAATTTAGACGACTCCTCATCAAATACTTCAATAAACGTGTATCCGATGATTTTTCGTTTTTTCTCTGGATCCGCTTCACCTTCAAGCTTGTCCATGAAACGTTTCTCGGCATTCACACGAATCACTTTGACCCCCATGTTTTGCGCAAACATAGCCATCACTTGATCGCCTTCTTGGTGACGCAATAAGCCGTGATCGACAAACACGCAAGTTAACTGGTCACCAATCGCCTTATGTAATAAGGCCGCCACCACGGAGGAATCAACCCCACCGGACAGACCTAGCAACACATCATCAGAACCAACTTGTTCACGAATACGTGCAATGCTATCTTCTACAATATTAGCGGTTGTCCAAAGCTTCTCACAGCCACAAATTTGGGTTACAAAACGCTCAAGAACTCTCAAACCTTGCTTTGTATGCGTGACTTCTGGGTGAAACTGAATACCATAGAAATGCTTAGATTCATCCGCCATCCCAGCAATTGGACAACTTTCGGTGCTCGCCATCAACTTAAAGCCAGATGGCATCACATCAACACGATCACCATGCGACATCCAAACATCCAATAACCCGTAACCTTCCGGCGTGACATGATCCTCAATATCACGTAGTAAATCAGTATGACCTCTCGCACGAACTTGGGCATAACCATATTCATGCTCATCCGCGTTGATCACTTTGCCGCCTAACTGAGCGGCCATGGTTTGCATGCCATAACAAATACCCAAAACCGGCACACCCAAATCAAACACCAGGCCTGGTGCTTTCGGTGCATCATCGCCCGTCACCGTTTCTGGACCTCCAGACAAGATAATCCCTTTCGCACCAAACGCCTGAATCACATCCAAGTCAACATCCCAAGGCTCGATTTCACAATAGACCCCAATTTCACGAATTCGACGTGCAATTAACTGGGTATACTGTGAACCAAAGTCTAGAATTAAAATACGATGATCGTGAATTGAATGCTGTGTCATAGGGTGTCCATATAAAAATAAAAGCAGAGCCAAGGCTCCGCTTAATGAAAAAAAGGATAACGAATTTTAAACTATATACGGTAGTTTGGGGCTTCTTTTGTAATCATTACATCATGCACGTGACTCTCAATCATGCCCGCATTCGTGACTCGTACAAAGGATGGTTTAGTGTTCATCTCCAAAATGTCCTTGCAACCGGTATACCCCATACTCGAACGAACGCCACCAATTAACTGATGAATAATCGGGGACAACGAACCTTTATACGGAACACGCCCTTCAATACCTTCTGGCACAAGCTTATCTTCCGCATTAGACGACTGAAAATAGCGATCGCTTGAACCTTGTTTCTGAGACATAGCACCCAAAGAACCCATACCACGATAAGCCTTGTAAGCTCGTCCTTGAAAGTACTCAACCTCACCCGGTGATTCTTCAGTACCGGCAAACATGCTGCCCAACATAATACAAGAAGCCCCTGCCACCAAGGCTTTGGATACATCACCTGAGAAACGAATACCGCCATCGGCAATTAGTGGCACACCGGTACCCTGTAAAGCTTTCGCAACATTTGAGATCGCTGAAATCTGCGGCACCCCCACACCAGCTACAATACGTGTTGTACAAATAGAACCCGGGCCAATGCCTACCTTAACGGCATCCGCTCCGGCTTTCACTAGGTCTAACGCCGCTTCAGCAGTTGCGATATTGCCACCAATTACATCAACTTCAGGATACATTTGCTTAATCCAAGAAACCCGATCTAGCACGCCCTGTGAATGACCATGAGCGGTATCTACCACAATCGCGTCTACACCGGCCTTAATCAAGGCTGCAACACGCTCCTCAGTCTCACCGCCGGTCCCAACTGCCGCACCAACTTGTAAACGACCATTAGAATCTTTACTGGCTAAAGGGTGTTCACTTGACTTTAAAATATCCGTAACGGTAATCATACCTTTCAAATCAAAATTATCATTAACCACCAAAACACGTTCAATACGATGGGTATGCAATAAATCCAATACGGCTGTGCGCTCAAATTTTTCTGGAACGGTAACTAATTTTTCTTTAGGGGTCATGACAGCGCTAATTGGTTTTTTATGGTCGGTCACAAAACGTAAATCACGTCCCGTTACCAAGCCCACCAATTTATCGCCATCCATAACAGGTACACTAGAAATATTATTGTCATCTGTAATTTTCACCACATCAGCGACCGTGGCCTGAATCTGCACCGTAATCGGATCTAAAATCACACCATGCTCATATTTCTTTACTTTATTAACTTCTGCCGCTTGCTCAGCAATAGTCATATTTTTATGAATAATGCCAATACCACCTTCTTGCGCTAAAGCAATCGCCAATCTCGCCTCGGTAACGGTATCCATCGCTGATGACACAAACGGAATATTTAAGCTAATATTCCGCGTCAACTTGGTCTTTAGCGAAACATCTTTAGGCAGTACCGTGGAGTGTGCAGGCACCAATAACACATCATCAAACGTCAACGCTTCTTGCAAAATTCTCACTTTAACTACCTCTCACAATTCTTTATAGGCTGATTAGATTTTTTATTGCCAGTTAGTAAAAACCAAATTAAAAAGATTTTCCTTTTACTTTTCAATGCACTAGCAAAAAAAAAGATGTCTCATTCGACAAAATGGCCCAAAATTTTAAAAATTTCCCCTATTATAAAGTTTGACAGCGACGGGGTAAACTTAATAACGTATACGTAAATACGAAAAACAGAAAAAATGTCTGTTCGTACTTTAGCTTTTTTTGTTCATCCTATACAATTAAAACTGTGATTAACACAATAAAAAATAAAAGCTCATCTAATCTGGAGGAATACATGAAAAAATTACTAGTTGGTGCAACGGTTCTAGCCACTCTAACCCTAGGTGCTTGCGCGCACAATCAGCATAGCGATAACTACTCAGCGTTAGTTGAGGAAGCAAAGGCTAAACAAGCCATCTCTGAAGAGAACCAAAATGTTTGGAAACAGAAAAAAATGAAAAAGCCTTATGTTGAGCATTATTTAGAGGAAGCTGAAAAAGCACGCCTTGAATCTGTTCGTTTAGCTAAAGAAGCCGTACGTTCAGCGGATGCACAAATCGCACAAACTAAAGAAGCGCAAGATCTAACTCCTGGTTGGTATCAAAGCAAATAAGCGAAATGCTTAATTTAGAAGCCGGCGCCAGCCGGCTTTTTTATACCCTAATTTCTTAAACCTTATTCAACTCTCACTTACCCTTAAGGTAATCTGCATCACTAAAGCTACTGACCCACTCTGGCTTCATCAGCACAAGACTGGCTATTATAAACCCATTTAAAAAAGCTTCGGGTGCAACAAGCATCGGTATAAAAATCAAGAAGTTATAACGCAACTCTTCATAACTATATACCTCTCCCCAATACATAACGCCTGCTGCGCTTAACATCGCCAAAAGCGAGCCTAAACCCGCCGCTAAAAATCCATTCAAAAAAACATAAACAAAAAAGTTTCGATCTAAGTATCGATAAGCTAGCTTATAAAGCCACCAAGTTAAAACGATTGGAATCGAGCCCATCAACAAGGCATTTAAACCAAACATACCCCAACCCTCTTCGCCGTTTATAGTGACACCTAGCAAGCCCAACGTCATCGCCATTAAGGCAAATTGTGGCCCAAACATCAAAGTAATAGTCGTCATCAATAAAAAATGAAAACTAAACCCTCCACTAATGCTCGCACTCATACTCCACAATAAAATCAATAAAAAAGCCGCGCCAAACCAAACATGTTGCGCATTTTTATCGTTTTTCACCTTATACCAAGGGGCCGTCTTTAGTGCCCACACCATCACGATTGAATAAATCCCCCAACCTGTAACAGCCCATTGCCAACCTAACAAACCATCGGGTAAATTCATGATTGCATCCTTTCTTTTACACTAAACCTCTCTAAGCTCTATAATACATTCTTTCACTCTATGACCCAAAACCATGCTTAAAGCTAAAATTATTTTTGCCCTATTTTACGACCTGCTATTACTATTCGCTATTTGGTTTGTGGCGGCGATACCCTTTGTCATCTGGCAAGGAGAGGGGTTTGAAAGCCAGCCGATGACCTTACTCGCTTTTCAAATTTACCTACTGGGTGTCAGCTATATTTATTTGAGTTATTTTTGGTTACAGACTGGTCAAACACCTGGATTACGGAGTTGGAAATTGCGTCTGGTTCGAACTGACAACTACTTGCTTACCCGTCGCGATGCAACCATAAGATTTGTATTGAGCTTATTTTCCATCATCACACTTGGCTTCGGCTGGTTGTGGTTATGGTTCAGCAAAAACAACCAAAGTTTGCACGATCAACTATCTTTCACTCACATTGTTGATACAACAGATTCAGCTATATAAAGGACAACCATGTCGACTATTATAATTCACACACAGACCCTAAACTTTGAACAGATAAAAAGCTTCGAACGCCTTTATGGCAAACCCTATCAACACGCCCAACATTATAAAATTGAAACAGATAAACCTATTAACTCAGTGGAGTTGGCTGACCTATCAAAAGAACTTAATTTGGATCTGAATGTCCTGCCTACAGGATTTAATCCTGCTGAAGTCAAACTGGTCATTAGTGACATGGATTCAACCTTGATCGCAATTGAGTGCATTGATGAAATTGCTGATATGATGGATCTAAAACCCCAGGTGTCAGAAATTACAGAAGCCGCCATGCGGGGCGAGCTTAACTTTGAAGAGTCCCTCACACAGCGTGTCTCTTTATTAAAAGGTTTGGATATTCAAGCGCTGCAAAAAGTATACGATGAACGCTTAACACTGAACCTAGGAGCAGAAAAGTGTTTAGCCGGTTTAAAGCAAAAAAACATAAAATTTGCTCTAGTATCCGGTGGCTTTGACTTTTTTACTGATCGTTTAAAACAAACATTAAATTTAGATTTTGCACGCGCTAATAAACTAAAAATCGCTCAAGATCAGCTCACTGGTCAAATTGACGGTTCAATTATTGGAGCACAAGCAAAAGCGGATTTTTTACTCGAACTCTGTGAACAATTAGAAATAAAACCAAATCAAGTGATAGCGGTTGGTGATGGTGCAAACGATTTACTTATGATGTCTCAGGCCGGTTTAAGCATTGCTTATCATGCCAAGCCAAAAGTTCAGCAACAGGCTAGCTGTTCACTCAATTATCGAGGCTTAGACGCAATTTTGGATTTCGTTAACTAACAACTTCGCTTCTAAAATTGTGGAATATTCTGGCAATAAAAAAGCGGGCTAGGCCCGCTTTTTTATTGCGTTTAAACTAAATTCATGAAAATAAACTCATTTCAAACTCATGGTAAGCATCACTTACGAAACGGCCAATTGTATGCTCATAACCAGGCCACTTACTAGCCACCTTTTGCATAAATGGATGGGCTTCAATTTTCGGTTTGATTTCAAAATCCGACAAACCTTCGTCATAATACTTGCCAACCGTGTTATATATCACTTCAAAAAACTCTTTTTGTTCTTTTACTAAAGCTTTACCGTCGTGCAAGCCGTGCCCAGGAATAAAGGTTTTAATATCCATATTTGCCAGCTCTTCCATTGCAGAAATAGAGCCTGGAAAACTGCCATCCGCCATGTTCGCAACACGACGCATCATCATATCACCACTATACAAAATCTTATCTTCAACCACTTCAACCGCTAAATCCGAGTCCGTGTGCACCTTACCCAAGTAATGAATTTTAAATGTAGTATCACCCATTTTAATCGTTTCACCACCATGCAACTCTTTAGTCGGAGGCGTTACCGCTGTTCCTGCAGTCGCGTTATTGGTGTTACGACTCATAAAGCCAACCCAAAATTCACCGGCACCGTCTTTAACTTGCTGGATCACTTTTGGATGCGAGTAAATTTCAACATCAGGGTAAGCATCAACAAACGCCTGATTACCTAGCCAATGATCACCATGAATATGTGTATTAATCACCTTAACAACTGGCTTATCGGTTACGGTTTTAATCTGACGAACTAACATTTCGCCAATTTGCAGCGAGCCGCCTGTATCCACAACCATTACGCCTTCAGAGGTAACGATAAAACCCGGATTACTAAAAAAGCCTTGGTTTGAAGGGGATGGTTCACCATCCTGGGCTAAAAAGTAATAACAGCGATTGGTTACTTTTGTGATGGGTACATTTGGCATATCTGGACCTTTTTCTACCCAATCATCGGCCGAATAAACCGGCTTCATCACCGAAAAACCAGCTAAACCAGCGGTCAGACCAAAGGCTGACTTTAATAAATCACGACGCTTCATTTTGAATCCTTATATTTGTTAAATTCATCCAAAAATATCAGGGTTAATATTACTCTTCGGTGCCCAAAACTGCAACTCAAAAGCCCACCAACTAAGAACCATTATCATTTGTATTGACATAGCCATCTTGAACAATCATAATCCAAGCACAATTTTTAAAGTACTTCTCGACTTTAAACAATCACAGGACTGCTTTAGCATGCAAAATATACACCTCTACCTAGACATCACTTTTTTTAGCATTTTAGGCTTGATGGGGTTTCTGGCCATCTGGATCACACTAGAGCGACTATTTTTATATCGCCGCTTGGATGTTAAGGCCTTTAACCATATAGAGCTGCTCAATATTGAAATCACAAAAAACCTCACCACCCTCTCAACCATAGGTGCCAACGCACCTTATGTTGGACTTTTGGGTACAGTCATCGGCATATTAATTACTTTTTACGAAATAGGCCAACAAGACAGCCTCGAAACCTCTGTCATCATGACTGGTCTAGCACTCGCACTTAAACTAACCGCCGCTGGTATTGCGGTCGCAATTCCAGCCTTAATGGCCTACAACGGTCTTTTGCGTCGAGTGGATGTTTTACAGGCACACTATAAAGTCCACCAGGATCAATAAGTATGAAGCGTTTTGATTCAATGAACGTTGTACCACTTATTGACGTCATGTTGGTTTTGTTAGCGATCGTGTTACTCACAGCATCCTTTATCGTGAATGATAAACTCGATATTCAACTGCCAAAAACCGAACATACCAGCACGTATGATCCAGATAATGAAGACAAACTGAATATATCCATTGATCAACACGGCCAATTTTATTGGGATGGCGAGGAAGTTAATAGCGAGCAGTTTGGCCAGCAACTCAATCAACTTGAGGCTAGCACTCATATTCAATTACGCGTTGATCAGCTCGTGGAATTTCGCCATTTTGTCCGTTTAATGGACATGCTTAAACGCCAGCAACATGACAATTTAACGATTCTGACGGAACGCAAGCAGCCGTGAAATTAAACGATTCGGTTAAAGCTTTTATCCTCACCCTCCTTATTTATGCGTTGCTCACGGTAGCGGTTCTGCTATGGTTTTTTAGGTCAGAAGAAACACCAATAGTCAGCACCGAAAGTTCGGTACCTGTTACGCTCAATATGTTTGAGATGCCTGAGCCGGAACCTCAGCCCGAACCGGAACCTCAGCCCGAACCGGAACCTCAGCCCGAACCGGAACCTCAGCCCGAACCGGAACCTCAGCCCGAACCGGAACCTCAGCCCGAACCGGAACCTCAGCCCGAACCGGAACCTCAGCCCGAACCGGAACCTCAGCCCGAACCGGAACCTCAGCCCGAACCGGAACCTCAGCCCGAACCGGAACCTCAGCCCGAACCGGAACCTCAGCCCGAACCGGAACCTCAGCCCGAACCGGAACCTCAGCCCGAACCGGAACCTCAGCCCCCTCAGCCCGAACCGGAACCTCAGCCCGAACCGGAACCTCAGCCGGAGCCGGAACCCTTAGCGCCGCAGTTCAGCCAATCCGAAATTGACCAAGCTGAGAAACGTTATTTATCCGAGTTAGCTACAACGCTCATGCGTCATGCCCAAGATACTTACCCAACGATGGCTAAACGTCGTAACTGGCAAGGACGGGTTATTTTGCGTTTTACCACGCGAGCGGATGGCTCTATAACGAATATAAGCGTCGTTGATAGTTCAGGCAAACAAATACTGGATGAAGCGGCTCTAAGTATTTTCACCGAACGTATGCAGATGTTTTTTAAGGCCTTTCCAGAAGAAATTCAACGCAAAGAATGGCGTCACACCGTGCCAATCGAATACAAATTACGCTAAACCTCCGCTTCAGTATTCAGCCCTAAAGCGAGTTAGGTTAGAATACCTTCTTTTCACTCAAAGAATAAAGACGGCACTATGAGCAAACCCATCCTGTTTAGCGGCATCCAGCCTTCCGGCGACTTAATGATTGGTAACTACATTGGCTCGATCAAAAATTGGGTCAAGTTACAAGATGATTACGAATGTCTGTTTTCTTTAGTGAATATGCATGCAATCACTGTCGAACAGTCCCCCGAAGAACTGGCTAAGCGCAGTTTAGATTTTGTTGCACTCTACCTAGCCTCTGGGATTGACCCAAATAAAAGCACGGTCTTTATTCAATCGCACGTCCCCGAACACGCTGAACTAGCTTGGATTTTAAACTGCTCAACCTATATGGGCGAGCTTAACCGTATGACCCAGTTCAAAGACAAATCACAAAAACATGAGCACAATATTAATGCCGGTTTATTTAATTACCCAGTTCTGATGGCGGCGGATATTTTGCTATACCAAACCGAACTGGTTCCGGTGGGTGCGGATCAAAAACAACATCTTGAATTAACACGAGATTTAGCGCATCGATTTAATAATCGGTTTGAGCGTGAGCTATTTAAAGTACCTGAACCCTTTATTGCTGAAGCCAGTGCCGGCGGACGCATTATGAGCCTACAAGATCCGACCAGTAAGATGTCGAAATCCGACAGCAATAAAAATAACTTTATTGCTTTATTGGACGACCCTAAAACGATTCTAAAGAAGTGCAAAAAAGCCATGACTGACTCTGGTGATGTAATTGAATATGATGTTGAGAATAAGCCGGGCGTTTCAAACCTGCTAACCATCTATTCCGTCATTAGTGGTAAACCAATAAATGAAGTAATTAAATATTTTGAAGGCAAAATGTATGGTCACTTAAAAGTTGAACTGGGAGAACTCATCGTGGATTATCTCGCACCAATTCAACAACGCTTTCATGAGATTCGTGAAGATGAAAACCACTTAAAAGGCATTTTAAAACAAGGTGCAGAACGTGCTCGTGAACAAGCACATAAAACGCTACAAGATGTCCAACAAAGCATTGGATTCGTTTTACCCTAGCCCGTTTCAACTTTAACCACCAAGCCTGGTGGTTAAAGCTTTAAGTGAAATCCAACTTCGCTACCTTCATCAATAAATTCAAAAACGACTGGCAAGATTGAATCGCAGCGGATTCCTGCATAGTATGGTAACCGGTGGTCGGAATTTGTAACGTGGTGCCATGCACGAAACCATTTGACGCTAATATAATACGCCCCATCTCCGTACTGCCTAGCGACTTAGGCGGCAAGCCTTGTTTCTGTAGTTCTCGGTTTTGCGCTTCAACAAACTCATCCTTATAACTATAACCTATGCCTAACTCTTGACAGGCTTGAGCTAAGGCTTGTGTAGTCGTTTCGTGATAATGCGCGTGGCTGTCTTTTTTACGTAACACCACCTCTTGCTTTAACACGGCTTCACGGTTTGGATAGGGACTGGTATCCAACACAATCAACTGATTGGTCGAACCGCCAAAACGACGAAACCATTCCAATAGATAACGCCAACTACTCCCCGACTCTTCTTGTGCGGTAAAAAAAGCGGTTCCCTGATAACCTAAACTAAACATATGCACTAACAGAGCTGCGGTTAATACATTATCCAACTGCCCCTTTAGCCATTGATCTTCAACTTTTAAACTATCTCGGAAGCCCACTGGCGTGCCAGCTACCAAATGCTCCAACCCCTCCAGCTCAAAAATCAAGTTATTACGAAACTCACAGATATAAGTGTTCCGAATCACCCCAGAACCGCGATAAGCACCAGACCAAGGCTCATAAGCCATCACAGGCGTAGCATCAAAACGATCACTAATGCGCAGCATCAGCTCTTCACTCACCGCATTTCCTAATAAATCTGAACGATGACCAGACACAAAAGCCGCATACTGAAACTCGTTTGGCCCAGTACAAATTAAACCATGCCGATCAATATGCGCCGAAAACATAGATGAATGAGGTTCAGTACCTTGCGCCACTAATAAACCTTCATACCAGGTCACCCTGGCGCCACGCTCTTCCAACTCGCGTTGCAATACACGAAAAAATGAATGCTCTGCCCCCACCACACTCGGTTCTCGAATCAACGATTTAAGCAGATCAATAAATTCAGCAAACTGGTTCAAAATAGGTCCTTTTGATAATAGGCTTTCAGCCAAGCTTTGTCAGAAAATAGCTAATATTCGCATTATCAGTCAGTCTAGCCAGCATTACCACCACTTTTTAAAACCCAATTTTGTGAGGCTTGATGTACTGTGTTTTCACCGGCTTACATGGGATAATATCGGCCCTAACTCAAGCTTAATAAATCAAAGGATCCAGCATGTGGATTGAACATATTGGTACCATTGGCATGATTGCGTTTGTGGTACTTATCGCTTTAAAAATTGGCATTATGTTTATTTTTAAATGGCAAAAATACCGCAAGCGCAAACAAAAAAAGGCCGAATCTTAAAATCAGATTCAGCCTTTATAAACCTGGAGCACCAGGCCTGGTGCTTTAAGGCATATTGAATAAAGCGGTTAATAATAAGTACAGCAATAATCTGTAACTGATTTGACCTTAATACCAAATTTCGCATTTGCAGGAACTTCAAACGACTGCCCGCCTTTAATGGTTTGCCACTGAGTTTCACCTGGCAACAAAATCTCTACTTCACCAGCCATAATTTCCATTAACTCATTTTCATCCGTGCCAAACTCATAATCACCCGGCATCATAATACCCAAGGTCTTACGTGAACCATCATTAAACTTAACCACTCGACTGGTCACCTTACCGTCAAAATAAATATTTGCTTGTTTAACGACTGTGACATTTTCAAAGTTTGCAGACATACTTTTCCCTACTGATTTATTTATATTATTTTAAGGTTGTTTCACAACCCAACTAACTAGCTTTCTTACCAAGGGCCCCACTATTAAGATGACAGGGAAAGCCACAATAAATGCCATTACCCAAGCCTGAAACCAGATGGATAGAATATTATCAACCCAGCCCAAATTAATGAGACTGATCACAAACGACATAATCGCCGACATCATAAAAGACATAAAAAAGGCAAACACAACATGCTGATGTTTGGCTGAAAAAATCATAATTTAACTTATCCTCGTTGATGGTCGGCACCGATTAATTCAATCTGATAACCATCTGGATCGGCAATAAACGCAATAATAGTGGTTCCCGCATTCATTGGGCCCGCTTCACGCAAAATCTTCGCGCCTTTGGCTTTTGCTGCATCGGCCGCTTTGTAAACATCAGGGACTTCAATCGCGATATGACCATAGCCCTCGCCTAAATCATAGCTCGACACGCCCCAGTTATAGGTTAGCTCCAATACCGTATGATCCGATTCATCCCCATAACCTAAGAACGCCAGCGTAAACTCGCCCGCCGGATAATCTTTTTGACGCAACAATGTCATTCCCATTACAGAGGTATAAAAATCAATCGACTTTTGTAAATCACCCACTCGTAGCATAGTGTGTAAAAAACGCATATTGCTTCTCCTTTCTAAATATTGGCACAACCACCAAGCCTGGTGGTTGGCTTACACCGTGACTGGTCGCAACCAACGCCAGGCAATCATTAAACCGATAAGTACAGCGAAACTTGAGGCCATATACGATAGCATAGCGCCGCCCAACGTCCAAGTTAGACCCGCCCCTAACGCACCCAACGCTCCGCCCAAACCTTGGCTGGCAGTGGCATAAATGGCTTGGCCGCGCCCACGATTAGCGCCATAAAATAAACTGTCAATTAAATGCAAAGCCGCGGCATGAAATAAACCGAAACTTGCGGCGTGCAAGAGTTGCGCAAACATCATGACACTTAAACTTTCCACGCCCCATATATTGAGTTGCCAACGAATTAAGGTTAAGACTAAACTCGCGATAATCAAGGCTCGCACTCGATAACGTGAAAATAAATGCACCATCCAAAAAAACACAAATATTTCGGCGGTCACGCCCAGCGCCCATAATCCCGCAATCAGGCTTTTGCTGTAACCATAGCTAACCAGATCAATTGAAAAGAAATTGTAGTAGGTACCATGCGAAAACTGGATCAAAAAACTAACGGCTAACAGTGACAAAACCACAGGGGATCGTGCAATCCCCCAAAATCGATTATCGGTTCCTTCGGACTCTTTTTTGGGTTGATCTTTTAAAGTCCAACTGGTCAACCACAAAGCCACAAACAACCCTAAAATCACCCACGGAAACCCAGCCAAACCCCAACGTGTAAACAGTTCACCTAAAGCTAATACAGCCACAATAAAGCCGATAGAACCCCATAAACGCACTTTGCCATAGCGTGCCTTCTGGGATCCGAGCTGGCTGAAGGTATAAGCTTCAAATAAAGGTAAGCCGCCATGCCAAAAAAAGCTAAACAAGGCCACTACCAACAACACGCCTTCAAAGCTGTGCGTCCATAAAAGTCCAACTGAGGCTAAGGTGGCAAACCCAATACACACCCGGACCCAGCGAATCATATGTCCAGTTTGATCAGCTAACCACCCCCAAATATAGGGGGCGACAATTTTAGTACCAATCAGAACCGCCATCACCTGCCCAATTTGCCAAGCACTGAAACCCAGCGATTGCATATACAGGCCAAAAAATGGCAATAAAGTACCAAACAGAGTGAAATAAAAGAAATAGTAACTCGATAAGCGCGCCGCTGGTAAGCGCGCCAATGATTCGCTAGGAGTGTGCAATTTTCGCCAAATCCATCACAGGGGGCACCACATCTGCGTTTTGGGCACGCTGACGCATAAAATGGTCTAGCAACACAATCGCCATCTGCGCCTCAGCAATCGGTGTAGCTCGAATACCAACGCAAGGATCATGGCGACCTTTGGTGATCATCTCGACCGCTTCTCCTTGACGATTAATGCTTTTACCCGGCACAGTAACACTCGACGTTGGCTTAAGTGCGATATGCGCCGTAATATCTTGCCCACTTGAAATACCACCCAAAATACCACCAGCATGATTTGACATAAAGCCTTCTTCCGGTGACATTTCATCGCGATGTTGGGTGCCTTTTTGCTCAACCACCGCAAAACCATCACCAATTTCGACGCCTTTGACCGCGTTAATGCTCATTAAAGCATGAGCTAAATCCGCATCCAAACGATCAAACACCGGCTCACCTAAGCCAACTGGCACGTTTTTGGCCACGATCGTAATTTTGGCACCAATCGAATCACCGGTTTTTTTCAGCTCGGTCATATAAGCTTCCATTTCAGAAACCTTGGCCGAGTCTGGGCAAAAGAACGGATTATTATCAATGATTGACCAGTCGACCTTTTCAACCTTAATCGGCCCAAGTTGCGATAAATAACCGCGCACTTCGACTCCTAAGCGCTCTTTTAGATACTTCTTAGCAATCGCGCCGGCCGCCACACGCATCGCGGTTTCACGTGCAGATGAACGTCCACCCCCGCGATAGTCTCGCACACCGTATTTTTGCAAATAGGTATAGTCAGCATGGGCTGGGCGAAACGTTTCCGAAATTTTAGAATAGTCTTGCGAGCGCTGATCGGTATTTTCGATTAACAAACCAAGCGGCGTACCGGTGGTCACCCCTTCAAACACGCCCGATAAAATTTTGACTTGATCCGGCTCACGACGCGCAGTGGTGAATTTTGATGTGCCAGGTTTACGACGGTCAAGCTCAGCTTGAATATCGGCCTCACTAATCACCAGGCCTGGTGGACAGCCGTCGATAATACAACCCAATGCTACGCCATGACTTTCGCCAAAGGTAGTGACTCGAAAAACTTGCCCTAAGGTATTGCCCGCCATAATCACTTTTTCCTAATCTATTGTTTCGCTTTGCTAGCGCTTGGTCTTGTGATTTAAGCTGGCTAAATCAAATAAATTTGTCTAGCCAGCTTAATAATCCGCTTTAATAATCAAAATAATAACCGGGGGAGGATTGAGCTGGATGACTGTCCGCCGATTCCTGCATCCAAGACTTCATCGGCACGCGGCCATTTAAGCCTTGTAATGGACGCGCATTATCACCCATCAACTCGTTCAATTTTACCAGCTGACTGATTGAGGCTTGAATCGGTTTGCTAAACACCAGCCACACCACGCCTTCTTCACAAGGCGGTTGTGTCATCGAGCCAATATAGCGGTAAAACCGTTTATCGCCCGGTAAGAATTTAACCGGATTAAAATTTACCTTTTCAAAAACTTGTAACTTATCTTTTTTATTCGGCAAATTTTTCAGAATCGTCGCAAGCTGTTCATTATTTTCACCTTCTTGCACAATCACACTCATCACCACTTGATTGCCTTCACCGTTGCGATGCATTAATTGAATTTCCATCGGATAAGCAAAGCCTTCAATATGATGTTCACTGGGCGTATGAAAAGTGTAATGGGTAAGTTCATAGCGTTGCTTGCCTAGTTGAATGTAACTGCCCAAAGGATAATTGCCACGCAAACCGTGATCCGAATGAATCAAACGCAACGGAACATCGCGATAAGCAATATCCAAAGCTGGTAACCCACGAGTTTGAACCGCTTGCTGGCTGGTTAAATTAATCGGCGACTGGTTTTTGCCTAAAGCACAGGTTTGATAACGCGAATCCAACTGGGCCCAATAACGTGGGGCTTGCTCAGCCACATAACCCCATTCTGCAGGTTCCGCGACTACAGGCGGCAAACTGGGTTTATCTGGTTTTGTGTCAGATTTATTGGTAGCACCGTCCGTATTTGAAGCCGCAGGTTCAGTGCTCTCAGACGATTTGGATTCAGGATCAGGTTCGGACTGCGTTTGCACTTGGCCTTGTTCGGCCACAGCGGGCTGAACTTCAGAAGCCAAATCAATTAAAGGCTCTTCAGCCCATACGCCTGTCGATAAAAGACTGAATGCCCATGCCGCTAGCCACTTTTTCATCTCAATTCCTCTCAAGCATTTACACGTTGGTTCAAAATATCCTGAAACAACACCAACTCATTGCGATTAATAGCAAACACACCCTCTCCTCCATGTTCAAATTCAAACCAATAGAAGGGAAGTTCTGGGTATACTTGCTCCAAATAATATTGCGACACACCCACCTCAACGATTAATACACCCTCTTCGGTTAAGTGATCGGCGGCCTGAGCCAAAATCTTGCGAACCAAATCCAAACCATCTTCACCGGCGGCTAAACCCAATGCAGGCTCGGCTTTAAATTCTTCGGGTAACGCATCCATTTCAATTTGGTCAACATAAGGCGGGTTTGACACAATTAAGTCATATCGCTCACCCGCTAAAGCCGAGAACAAGTCTGACTCGATTGCTCGTGCCTCGGCTTCTAAATCATAACGCGCAATATTTCTCTGTGCCACTTCTAGGGCTTGCGGCGAAATATCCACCAAGTCTACGCTGGCATTTGGCAAAGCTTGTAACGATGCGATGCCAATGCAGCCCGAACCGGTACACAAATCCAACACCCGTGTCACCGATTCAGGTTCAACCCAAGGTTGATACGCCTGCGCAATTAACTCTGCGATGGGCGAGCGTGGTACTAACGTGTATTCATTCACATAAAACTTCAAACCGGCAAACATCGCCTCGCCAATTAAATACGCACTTGGTTTACGAGTTTCTATGCGTCGACGTAACAACTCCGTTACTTCATGACGTTCATGATCGGTTAAACGCGCTTTGCAATATTGATTAGCTAGACTCCAAGGCAAGCTTAAACTATGCAAAACCAACACCTTGGCATCATCGAATGCATTATCCGTGCCATGTCCGAACACCAGGCCTGCTTTTTGAAATAATGAGCCACCCCATCGAATAAAATCTTCTACGCTTTCCAAGCCTTCTGGCTGGTAATTTAAATTACTCACTCGCTGGCCTTTTGCTTTGCATGTTTGGGGCGAAACGCTTTCACAAAGTCATCATGGGTTTCTAGAAACGGCCCTTCAATTAAATCTATGCAATAAGGCACCGCTGGAAAAACCGCTTCTAAACATTCACTAATCGCCGATGGCTTGCCCGGTAAATTAATAATCAAACAAGATCCTCGTGTGCCTGCAATTTGGCGCGATAAAATCGCGGTTGGCACATATTGCAATGATACAGCGCGCATCTGTTCGGCAAAACCATCTAAAACTTTATCACAAACCGCCATGGTCGCTTCAGGCGTCACATCGCGTTTAGCCGGACCAGTACCACCTGTGGTTAAAATTAAACAACAGCCGTCTTCATCCACCATCTGGGTTAGGGTTTGCTCAATGGTGGCCTGATCATCTGGAATTAGTTTTGGCACCGCTTGCCAACTTGTTGATAAAGCGAGTTTTATCCATTCTTGCATGGCCGGCCCGCCTAAGTCTTCATAAACGCCAGAACTGGCGCGATCTGAAACCGTCACAAAGCCAATTTTAATGTTTTGCATGCACTCCCCTTGAAACTGAGCATTAAGACCCGCATATGATACCGTAATTCATTAACTAATATAAAATTGAAGCCCGTATGAGCGACTCAGAATTAGAACACGAAAATTCAAAAACATCCGCAAACGAAGAAGATTCCGACAATCCAACCCAGGATTCGTGGGATGCCGTCAACAATGAAGTGTACAGTTCAGACGATTCATTTGAACCAACTAACCAGGCGGAGCAAAATGATGCGTCACCGAATGCGGCTGATAGCAAACTCGAAAAATCCGAGTCAGAAGACGCTGTATTTGATGACATCGAATCCGACGATGAAGTACATTATGAAGCCGACATTACCCCAAAATTACTGGCTAAAGCCACCGCCAGTTTGCCACAGGCGATTTTTTTAATCCCCATTAAAGAGCGGCCTTTCTTTCCGGGTCAAACGCTACCTGTGGTGTTGAACAAAAGTGTTTGGTTAGAAACTATTGAAGCCATAACCGAAAGTGGAGCTAAGCATGTGGGCGTCATTTATGTCGATAACGACGACCACCACAACGCTAAACCCGAAGAATTCCATAAAATTGGTACGCTAATCCGTATTCACGAACCAAAAATTCGTGACCATCATATTCAGTTAGTGGCCGAAGGCGTGTGCCGTTTTCAAATCGAACATTGGTTAAGCGATAGCGCACCTTACAAAGCACAAGTGAGCTACCCAAAAGATATTCGCACCGCGACCGACAAAGAATACAAAGCTTACGGCTTAGCGATCATGAATGCGTTTCGTGAGCTTTTACCACTTAACCCGCTCTACAGCGAGGAATTACGTTACTTTTTAAATCGCTACAACCCAGAAGACCCAGAACACCTGGCCGACTTTGCCGCCGCCATTACTACTGCAAATGCTGAGCAGCTGCAAGATGTGCTCGAAACCTTGGATTTAATGGAACGCCTAGAAAAAGTATTGGCCTTGTTTAAGCATGAAATTGAAGTCACCAAACTTCAATTCAATATCCGTGAACGAGTAGAAGAAAATCTAAGCGATCAACAACGTGACTTTTTCTTGCGTCAACAATTAAAAGAAATTCAAAAAGAACTTGGCATTGTCAAAGATGATCGCACAGCGGATGCGGACCTTTTTCAAGAGCGCATGCAAAGTTTAGCGCTCACTGAAGAAGCCGAAAAGAAAGCCGAAGAAGAACTCAATAAGCTGGCTATTTTAGACCCCCAATCACCCGAATATAACGTATCGCGTAATTGGCTTGACTGGTTAACCCAACTTCCCTGGGGCAAACACAGCAAAGATAAACTCGACTTAAAACGAGCGCGCAAAATTTTAGATAAAGGTCACGATGGTCTAGACGATGTTAAAGACCGTATTCTCGAGTTCTTAGCCGTGGGCGCTTTAAAAGGTGAAGTATCGGGATCGATTATCTGCTTGGTTGGCCCACCCGGCGTGGGGAAAACCTCGATTGGGCGTTCGATCGCCGATACGCTAGGCCGCCAGTTTTATCGCTTCTCAGTGGGCGGAATGCGAGATGAAGCCGAAATAAAAGGCCATCGCCGAACCTATATTGGCGCGATGCCGGGTAAATTTGTGCAAGCCTTAAAAGACTGCCAAACCGCCAATCCGGTGATCATGTTAGATGAAGTCGATAAAATCGGCGCCTCCTATCAAGGCGATCCCGCCTCGGCTTTGCTCGAAGTATTAGATCCAGAACAAAACCATGAATTTATGGATCACTTCATGGACTTACGCTTTGATTTATCCAAAGCGGTTTTCATCTGCACCGCCAACACCTTGGACACGATTCCAGGGCCATTATTAGACCGCATGGAAGTGATTCGTTTATCAGGTTATATCACCGAAGAGAAAATTCAGATTGCCAAACATCACCTTTGGCCTGAACTCTTAAAAGACGCGGGCTTAAGCAAACAACAAATGCAAATAACACCGGCCGCTATCCGACAAGTCATCGAAGGTTATGCGCGTGAAGCCGGTGTGCGTAATTTGAAAAAACAACTGGCGAAACTCATTCGCAAAGTCGCGATTAAATTGGTGACGGGGGAAATTGAGCAGGCGCGCTTACACTTAAATCAGCTTGAGACCTATTTAGGACAACCTCGATTTAATTTAGAAAAACACCAACAACAAATCGGCACGGTTACCGGCTTAGCTTGGACGTCAATGGGTGGCGCGACCTTAACCATTGAAGCCAGTCGCGTGCACACGCTTAATCGCGGTTTTAAATTATCCGGTCAGCTGGGCGAAGTGATGCAAGAATCGGCGGGTATTGCTTATAGCTATATTTCATCCAACCTAGATAAATTTAAAGCCGATCCAAAATTCTTTGATGAAGCCTTTGTGCACTTGCACGTACCGGACGGCGCCACGCCTAAGGACGGCCCAAGCGCCGGTGTGACGATGGCGACCGCCCTGTTATCGCTAGCGCGAGATGAAGCTGTAATTCGTCCACTCGCCATGACGGGCGAGCTCAGCTTAACCGGCCAAGTGTTACCCGTAGGTGGGATACGTGAAAAAGTCATCGCCGCCAAACGCATCGGTTTAAAAGAGTTGATTCTGCCGGACGACAACCGCAAAGACTACAATGAATTACCGGATTATCTAAAAACCGATATGACGGTGCATTTTGCCAAGGTGTTTGATGATGTGGCGAAACTGACGTTTAATATTCGCAGCAAATCCAACGCAGTTAAACGCCTTGAAAAAACCACATTAAAACCTGAAAGTGCGACTAAAGAAAGTTAATAGCTTGAGTTAGAACAAGCACCAGGCCTGGTGCTTGTTCTTTTAGGCGTTAGACTCGTCAGACACTAAGTCGACACTTGGATAACCAATCGCATAACCCTGCGCATAATCAATCCCCAGCTTTCTTACCATCTCAATTAAAGCCGGTTGGCTAACAAACTCAGCGATCACCTTAATCCCGACATGCTTGGCAAAATACACCACGCTTTCGACCACATATTGCGCTTCTTTGTTTTCCAGCAAGCCCTCAACTAAGGTGCCATCCAACTTGATATAGTCAACATTAAGCTTTAACAAATGTTCGAAATTAGAGTAACCCGTGCCAAAATCATCAATCGCAATTTTGCAACCACGAGATTTGACCTCACTAATAAAATGTGAGACTTCAGGATAATTCTCAATACCTTCCGATTCAAGAATCTCAAAAATCACGCGCCCAGCATTTTTATCGTTTAACAGACCAAAAATCGTTTTTCGAATATCGTCACTAATAATGTCTTCATACGATAAGTTAATACTAAAATTGAGTTCTGAATCTTCAAACGCAGCAAACGATTTTTGCAACATAATCCTGACCAATTGTGGGTAAAGTTTGGAGCGTTGCGCGACATGTAAAAAACTCGCTGGGTTTATATGCCCGCTATCATCCTCAATCCTCATCAAGCATTCATAATGGGTAATTCGATTGGTTTGCAAGTCACGAATCGCTTGAAACACAGGGGTCACCCGGTCTTGTTCAATCGCGGTTCGAATCTCATGACTAATGGATAAATTAGAGCGATACTGCGCCGAATAATCTAAATCAGGGCTATAACATAAGGTATTTAAACGCTTGAACTTGGCATGCAACATCGTCATTTCTAAGCGACCAAGGGTGTTTTCATGCTCCTGCGTACCCACAATCGTGACATTAAATTCGACATCGTGGTCATTAAACTGCGGTAAACGATCTTGTACTAAATGATGATGCAATTCGTTTAATAGTGCGTGTACATCTTCATTTAAATCCGGTGTAAAAATCAGTACAAATACATCGGCATTTAAACGATAAACCCGGTCTTCGACAAAGCGCTGCTTCAGTTTATAAGCCAGTTCACATAAGATTACATCGCCGATTTCGTTGCCAAATACTTCGTTGATTTCTTTAAATCCATCAATATTCACCATGATCACGGCTTCATTTTTGCGTAAACTGACCAAGTCTTGCTTTAATTTACGGCGGTTAAGTGCCTGAGTTAAAGTATCAACTTGATACATTTTTTCTAACTGCCGGGCCTTGCGCTCAACGTCTACCTGTAAACGATGACTGTAAGACACCATTTGAGATTGAAAGTCCGATACCTGCTGGTGCAATTTGCGCAACCGCCTCATCGATCTTTGGTTATAGTGGTGCATAACTAATAAGGCCAAGAATACCAATACGAAACTTGCCCCCAAAGACCAAATCGCGCTGGTAATTAATCGGCTTTGTTGGCTGGCATGATACTGGCTGACCAAGGCATCAAAATCATCTAAATACAAACCCGCACCTAGTACCCAGTTCAATTCAGGAATTAAATGAATATAGCTGGTTTTTTCACTGGAAAAATCCGTTCCGGGTTTTGTATACCAATAACTGACTTGAGATTGACCACTTTCACGCAACTGAGATAAATATTGCTCTCGATAAGCAAAGCCTTTTTCATCCAATAGCCCAGAATCGATCAGCACACCTTCTTGACTCGGATCAATCGGTAACAACAAATGCTCGGCAAACCCGGGACCGCCTTCAATATCATGCAATTTCAGAACAAAAAAGTAACCCCGATCCTCAAGACCAAAACGTTGAGAACGTAAGCGGTCAATGACTTCTTGGGCATCAAAACTATTGTTGTTAAGCGATTGTTTAATTAAGTTAAGTTCACGTTCTAAATGCGATTGAAGCGCAGAAAACTCTTTGTGAAAAAGGTCATTTTGAAAGGATTCTAATTGATGGGTGTTATCGCGGTATTGCAGAAAGAAAAACAAGGCCTGAAAACTCAGGGTTAAAATTAGGACCAAACTCAGCAACCCCCACCAGGTGCGTTTGAATAGCCAGTTTTCTGTTTCTTTTAAACGATCCATCCGCATCACTCCCCAACAAACAGAATTCCACTATCGCATAGAACAAGCAAAAAAAACAGATACAAGAAGTATTAATTAAGTATTTATACAGATAAAATACATACTACAAGGCCAATTCTTGCTCCAGCAACCACCCCCTTGAGCCATTCCGGAACTGCAACTGTTTCACCAATTCAAATGTATCATTTTGACGAAACCCGGTCGGCAAGGCTTTTAAAACAGAAACCACAGCCGGTTGATCTAAATGCGTTTCTATCCCTTCCTGATCAGCTTGTTGCAAACGTGCGACTAGATCCGTTTCATTAATCGCGGATTTTACGCGGTAACGAACTTGCGCGACATAGGTGTCCGCCCCTTGCTTATGCGCATTAAGCATTTGGGTATCAGTCAATGGAAACAATTCATTTAACTTTAAGTTATCTTGCCAATAACGTTTGGCCATCACCTCTACCGCCAAGTCTGATGGTTTACTTTCAAAGCAACCTTGTAAGCCTAAAATTAAAACCCATAACAGCGCATATACCCAATAACGTCGCATCGTAAAAACCTCTTATAAAACAATTCATTCAATCAAAAATCGACTAAAAGTATAACATCCAATGGACAAAACAAGCATCAAGACCATCTTGGCTATACTTTTGTAGTCGTTTTGTTTTAAAATGGCCGGCAGTTTTGCTTATAGAAATCATAATAAGATAAATACAAAGGGTGGACACATAGATGACACAAGATGAATTAAAACAGCTGGTGGCCAAAGCCGCCATTGAACACGTAGTTCCGGAAACCATTATTGGCGTAGGCACGGGTTCAACGGCCAACTTCTTTATTGACGAATTGGCTAAAATTAAACATACCATTGAAGGTACGGTGGCCAGCTCTGAAGCTTCAGCCGAACGTTTACGTGGACACGGTATTCCGGTACTTGATCTAAACAGCGTCAGTGAAATTTCTGTCTACATAGACGGCGCCGACGAAGCTGATCCGGCTTTACACCTTGTTAAAGGTGGCGGTGGAGCTTTAACACGTGAAAAAATTGTGTTAGCCGTGGCCAAGAAATTTGTTTGCATCGCCGATGAAAGTAAAAAAGTCGATGTTTTGGGCAAATTCCCTTTACCAATCGAAGTGATTCCAATGGCGCGCAGTTATGTTGCACGCGAAATTGTTAAACGTTTTGGTGGCGAACCCGTATTACGTGAAGGCTTCACTACCGACAATGGCAACATTATTTTAGATGTACACGGTTTAAAAATTACCGACCCGGTCGCGATGGAAACCGAAATCAACCAAATCGTTGGCGTAGTAACGAACGGCCTATTTGCCTGTCGCAAAGCTGATGTATTTTTATGTGGTAGTCAAAAAGGTGTTGAAACGATTACGGCCTAAGCTTTAATGGGTATTTAACCAAATTTGGGGCGAACCTAAGTGTTCGCCCTTTTTGTCAGAACTCACGATTTCTGTTAAATGACCTATCATCGTTTCAGTTTTTGACCAATAAAGAATAGGAGAAACCTATGAACAAGCTTTCTACAAAACTATTTGGCGGGTTCATAATCGCGCTTTTAGGTGCGGTCTTGTTTTTCAGCTTATCGGGCGGTGAAAAAGCACCGGCGATTACAGTTAAGGCCTCTGATGGTCAAACCCTACAACTTAATCAGCCTAACAAACCCGTATTGGTCAACTTCTGGGCGACCTCTTGCCCAAGCTGTGTTAGCAAAATGCCGAGTTTGGCGGAATTGAAAAATGCATTAGGCGACCGTTTTGAGTTGCTATCGATTTCAATGGACTATGATCCGGCGGCCCAAGTCGATGCCTTTATTAAGGCGCACAACTACCCGTTTAACTTTATTAAAGATACCGACGGTTCTTTGAGCCGAGCATTCGGTGATATCAAGTTGACGCCGACCACTTTTTTAATCGCGCCCAATGGCAATATCGTCTACCGAAAAATTGGTGACACCGATATGACCCATTTGCACGAGCGCATTGAAAAACTGAGTCCGCAACTCTAAGTTTGATGAAACATCTGAACCATGCATACAGCCCAGTCTTGGGCTGTTTCAATTTTCTACCTACTTTTTAATCATGCCTATTCAGGGTTTATATGCAATTACCGACCCAGCCCTATCACCAGGCCTGGTGGTTATTGAGCACGTACGTCAAGCGCTCGAAGGCGGCGCTCGTATAGTCCAATATCGTGATAAAAGCTCTGACTTTGACCAACAGTTAGAAACCGCTCGCCAACTTAAAACCCTGTGCGAGCACTACCAGGCCTGGTTGATTATTAATGACTCGATTGAACTAACAAAACAAAGTCAAGCGCACGGAATTCATATTGGACAAAACGATGCCGCCTTAAACGAAGCGCGTGCTCAACTTGGTCACAAGGCCATTATTGGTGTCTCCTGCTATAACGATTTGGATCGTGCTCATCAAATGCAAAAACTGGGCGCGGACTATGTCGCCTTTGGCCGTTTTTTTAACTCAAAAACCAAACCCCATGCCCCGCCCGCCGATTTGGACACATTAACTCAGGCTCGTGCGCAGCTTCATATTCCAATTGTGGCGATTGGCGGTGTCACCGCCCAGAATGCACCGCCGTTAATTCAAAGTGGTGCACACAGTGTCGCGATTATTCAAGGATTGTTTGCGCAAGCCAATATCCGCCAAGCGGCGACTGACATCGCAAGCCTATTCAATGTATAATTTCGGTTTTAAAATAGAGTTCACGACGATACGAAGATTATGGAATTAGCGGAAATAACCTTCCCCTCTAATCGGAATTTTTACTCCCATCTTCGAACGAAATACAACCCACTTCGTATCTCTGTGTATTTGTGGATAAACAACAAAAAGGATGCTTATGTCTCGCTCTCATGATTTATTTATCGCCGCTCAAAAACACATTCCAGGTGGTGTGAATTCACCCGTTCGAGCTTTTAAAGGCGTAGGCGGCGATCCGGTCTTTTTTAAATCGGCCAAAGGCGCGTACTTAACCGACGAAGACGACAAGCAATATATTGATTATGTAGGTTCATGGGGCCCAGCGATTTTAGGCCACGCCCACCCAGAAGTGATTCAAGCCGTGCAAAAACAAGCCGAACACGGTTTAAGCTTTGGTGCACCAACCGTGCTTGAAACCACCATGGCTGATTTAGTTTGCGAACTCATCCCCTCGTTTGATATGGTGCGCATGGTCAGCTCCGGCACCGAAGCCACCATGACCGCTATACGATTAGCACGCGGCTATACCGGACGCGATAAAATCGTTAAGTTTGAAGGCTGCTACCACGGACATTCGGACTCTTTATTAGTAAAGGCTGGCTCTGGCGCTTTAACTTTAGGTGTCCCGTCTTCGCCTGGTGTGCCTGCGGCGTTAGCGTCTGAAACCCTCACCCTGACCCATAATGATTCGGACGAAGTTCGCAAAGTTTTCTCAGAAATTGGCGACCAAATCGCCTGCATTATCGTTGAACCGGTTGCGGGTAATATGAACTGCATTCCACCAGAGCCTGGGTTTTTAGAAACCTTGCGTGAAGTGTGTGACCAATCGGGCGCAGTCCTGATTTTTGACGAAGTGATGTGTGGTTTCCGAGTAGGCTTAGACGGCGCGCAAGGTCGTTATAACGTCATTCCGGATCTAACCACCTTTGGCAAAGTGATCGGCGGCGGTATGCCGGTGGGCGCATTTGGTGGTAAAAAAGAAATCATGAGTCATATCGCACCATTAGGCCCGGTGTACCAAGCCGGAACCTTGTCAGGCAATCCAATTGCGATGGCGGCAGGTTTAACCACCTTACACCTATTGCGCGCCCCAGGTTTCTTTGAAAACTTAGAAGCTAAAACCACGCGTTTAGTGAATGGCTTACAAGCCGTAGCAGATGAAGCCGGTGTTCCGTTTACCACTAACCAAGTCGGCGCGATGTTTGGCTTTTTCTTCTCAGAAGACAAAAACATTACTCGCTTCGCCGAAGTCGCCAAATGCGACATGGAACGTTTCCGTAAGTTCTATCATGGCATGTTAAACGAAGGTGTTTATTTAGCTCCATCGGCCTTCGAAGCCGGTTTTGTATCCAGCGCGCATACCGATGCGGATATTGATAAAACGATCGAAGCCGCGCGCATTGTGATGAAAACTCTGTAATTTCGCGTTATTACGCCTTTCAATCTATTTGAAAGGCGTCCTTCCTTTCTGCCAGGCCTGGTACTTTTCACAAATATAGTGAACTTTAATCCTAAGTCATTGCCTTTTAAGTGATCCACTTATAGTCTTAACTCACTCAATGATTTGGTTGAATCCAAACCCGTTTCCCAAACAACTAGGATGTAGACATGAAAAAAACATGGCTATTAACTCTGATCGCCTTGACGAGCTGGCCCGCTTTCGCAGGTGATTTAGTCCGCGAATCCAGCATTGGCATGGAGCTCGCCCGTGATCTAGCGACCGAAGCCGTACTGGCGTGTCGAGAAAATGGCTATTCAGTCAGTGCCGTGGTGGTTGATCGTCATGGCAATCAACGCGTGGCTTTACGTGACGATGTGGCCTCCAAATTCACCCTGCAAATCGCTGAAGAAAAAGCCAATGCGGCGTTAATGTCAGGCATTAATTCTGGCACGTTCAGAGAACAACGCGCCGATATTCGGCCAGAAATGAATCATGTAAACGGCATTTTAATGATGGTAGGTGGCGTGCCAATTACAGTAGGCGGTAGTCGAGTCGGCGCGATTGGTGTCAGTGGTGCACCAGGTGGGGAGCGTGACGAAGCTTGTGTTATGACCGCCCTAGATAAGCTGGCCGACCGCATCGCTTTCGCTGAATAGCCATTTGGAAGTTCAAATTCTATAAAAGGTTTATGGCTAGTTTTGCAGGCTTAAAAGCCGTATACTTGACTTAATTACTAGGATATTTAATATGCACTTTTCCCTCTCAGCAACTCGCTGGTTAACTTACGGTTTATTAGTCGGCAGTTTATGGCTGAGCGGCTGCACCCAGGAGCAATCTATGACACCGACACAAGCATCGAACCCTAACTTAGAATCCATTGTGCTTGGCATGGGTTGTTTCTGGGGCGCCGAGCGTCGTATGGGCGAGTTAGAGGGTGTGGTCAATGTTGAAAGCGGCTATGCCAACGGTGATATTGAAGCCAATTACGAAGCCATTTTGCAGCACGAACGTGCCTTGCAACGTGGCATGAACGCGAATTTACGCAATCACGCCGAAGTGGTAAAAGTTTTTTTTGACCCTAACCAAGTTAGTCTCGAGCAAGTGTTGATTCAGTTTTGGGAAAACCATAATCCAACTCAAGGCGATCGACAAGGTAACGATGTGGGCTCCAACTACCGCAGCGCTATTTACTTTAGTAACGATCAACAACGCCAACTAGCGGAAGCCACACGTAACGAATATCAAAAAGCTTTGAGCCAAGCCGGTTTAGGCCAGATCACAACCGAAATCGCCCCGCTGCAAAACTATAGTTCGGCTGAAGATTATCACCAAGATTATCTGCAAAAGAATCCAAATGGTTACTGCGGCCTGGGTGGCACCAATGTCCCCTATCCCAGTGCAGAAAGCCAAACAAAACCGCAAGCCTCTGTCACCCCCTTGTCGAGCGAGGACTTAAATCAAGCACAACAACTAATCGTGTTTGAAGCCAAAGATTGTGGATTCTGCGATTTATTTAAAGCCGAAGTTCTACAAAACTGGCAAGCTGATGTCGCAGTCACCACCAGCTTATCGTCTGAAGCGCCTAAAGGTTGGCAACTCAGCAAACCTTTATTTGCGACACCAACCATCGTCTTATTCAAAAAAGGTCAAGAAGTCTCACGTTACACCGGTTATAACGGCGATAAACAGCGGTTTTGGCAATGGCTCGGTTTTGAGCTTCTGACACCAGAACAACAACGCATCGCCTTTGAACAAGGTACAGAACGTCCTTTTACTGGCTCGCATTTAGATGAAAAACGTCCGGGCGTCTTTGTCGATCCCATTACCGGCGCCCCACTGTTCCGTACCGATACTAAATTTGAAAGCGGATCGGGTTGGCCCAGCTTTTTTAACCCAGTTGAAGGCGCACTCACGTATCACGAAGATCGCGCCCACGGCATGACTCGTGTCGAAGTGCGTAGTGCAAGCTCAGGCATTCATTTAGGCCATGTGTTTGATGATGGCCCTCCGCCAACCTACAAACGTTACTGCATTAATGGCAACGTGCTAAAGTTTGTTGCGGACGAATAAGAAAACCAAACATGACCCATAAAACTACTCGACACACTAAAACAAACCTTAACAACCTATCCAGACCTTCATACCAGGCCTGGTGGTTCAAATTTAGTTTTCTACTTGCTTTATGGGGCATTTTTTATACGGCGCACGCACAAACCCTAGATTTAAGCGATACACAAATCACGCTACAGGTCACACAAGCCGACCAGCCGGTCGCACGCGTGTTGTGGTTGCCATCGGAATACGGAATTTTGCCGCAAGAAAAGCGACTCGCCCAATCCCTCGCCAAATATGGTCTTGAATCTTGGCATGTGGATTTATATGAAGCCTTGTTTTTATCACCCACCCCGAGCGCGGTGGATGCCGTGCCAACTGAATGGTTAACCGAACTCCTAGTCAAAGCACGTCAAGATGGTTTACCCTTGTATATTGTCGCAACGAACAAAGCCGCTCAATTAGCGGCGCGTGGCTTAGTATCTTTTCAGCAAACACCGCAAGACCAAATCGGATTAATTCTAATCAACCCGAACCTGTACACCCAAACACCCGCTCCCGGCGAACCCCCACAATATTGGCCCGCCAGCCAAAACCTCAATCTGCCGAGCTTTGTGTTACAAGCCGAACTTTCGCCCTGGCGCTGGCAACTGCCCGAGTTGAAAACACAATTATCACAATCCGGTAGCCCAGTATTTATCCAATTACTCCCCCAAGTGCGAGACCGTTTTTATTTTCGTCCAGATGCCTTAGCCATCGAAAAGAATTACAGCGACGGCTTTGCAGATCAACTACTCCAAGCTATGAGATTGCTGACACCTTACATGACTCAAGCTCGCCAAAGCCCCGCGCTTAAAACCAAACAAAATGCCGCCGTTACGACACCATCAACCGAAAAAGATACGTTGCAGACATACTCAGGCCAACAAAATCGACCGCTTAGCCTGCCAAAACTCGCTGGAGGTTCAGTATCTTTAGCCGACCTTAAAGGACAAGTCGTGCTACTGAACTTCTGGGCTAGCTGGTGCCCGCCTTGTTTGCACGAAATGCCCTCAATGACACGCCTAAAAACTCAATTTAAAGAACAGAATTTTGAAATACTCGCCGTAAACCTAGCCGAACAAGCTAAAGATTTTGAACCTTTTTTAAAAGCCAATCCGGTTAACTTTCCGGTATTACTCGACCCACAAGGTCAGGCAATTAAAGATTGGCGCATCATGGCTTACCCCACCACCTACCTAATTGATAAACAAGGCCAAATTCGCTACGCCCTATTCGGCGGAACCGAATGGGATCAGCCACATCATATAGAACGCATCCAACAACTACTCAATGAATAAACCCGACAGATTATGTCAATCACCAGTTTAATCAGCTTAATAGTCGCATTAATGGTTATTGCCGCCAGCCCGGGCCCTGGTGTTTTAATGACCATTACACGCAGTTTGCAAAATGGTTTTCGCGCAGGCGCTTGGGTCGTCGCCGGCATAGTATTAATGGATGTATTGGTTTTAATTTTAACCCTAAGTGGTTTAAGTTTGATCGCGCAGTGGTCACAACCAGGCCTGGTGTTTTTACAATTTTTGGGCGCGCTGTTCCTGATTTGGCTCAGTTGGCAAAGCTGGCATCGCCCAATAATCTTCAAACGCACCGATACCCCACTACCTCAGCACGATTTTTTAGCCGGAATCATTGTCAGCCTAACCAACCCTGTATTTTTTTATCTCGCGTTTTTACCGGCCTTTATAGATGTGTCGGACTTAAACTTCTTAGACAGCCTGCTACTTATTGCCCTTATAGGCGTTTCTTTAAGCTTGGTTTTATTAAGTTACGCATTTGTCGCGGCGCACTTACATACGCAATTACTCAACCATCACAAACAGATCTGGATGAACCGTTTAAGCGCCTTTATTTTTCTAGCGCTCGCTATTTGGCTAGCCTTATCTAGCTTTACAGCACTTCAAGCAAACTAAGTTTCCATAACTTGCGTCTAATCAAATACATTGCTTGATCTTCAAGTTTCCAGCCCTTAAAATTACAATTAATCAAACAAGTCTATTTAGGCCTTTTGGAGAAACCATAATATGCCCGCACAGCGCAGCTCTGAGTTTTCAGCCATTAGCGGCCTCATGAAGAAAAGTGATGCCGAAATTGCCAATGAAATGGCTAAAGTAAAAGATTTTAAACGCCTAGCAAATCAGCTATCCCTTTACGATGACCGAGTCATCAGCCGAATCGTAAATGGTTTGCCGCCAGAAAACAGAATGCTGGTCAGAAAAATGACCAACGAACTTCGAGATATGCACCAATGGAGCCATAAAGGTTCGCCAAACGGACAAGTTTATGGCCGCTATATTTACCAATCTACACACGTTAATATCAAACGTATCCTACCCAGTTTAATTTTAGCGCTGATTTTATTGTCCATGTCGGGTTACATGGTCTAAACGCGATTGCATATCGCAATAAAACCCTCTAAGCTATAACCAAGCTTTTTACTCAGTTATTAACTTGGTTGTTTTTTATGCCCTTTACCCAAACCTATCTCGAAATCCCGGCCGACTTTTACACCCAATTGTCACCAGAACCCTTGGTACAAGCCCACTTGGTTGCCCTAAACCGCGATTTAATTCAGCAGCAACACGTTGATCTATCTGAGCAAACTATTTTAGATATCGCCGCTGGCAAGGTAGTTGAGGGCATGTCGCCCTTAGCGCAAAAATACACCGGCCACCAATTTGGTTATTACAATCCAGACTTAGGTGATGGACGCGGGATTTTGCTTGGCCAATGGCAAACACCACAAGGCGAACACTTTGATTGGCATTTAAAAGGCGCTGGGCGTACACCCTACTCTCGCCGAGGCGATGGCCGAGCGGTGCTACGCTCCGTGATTCGTGAATACTTAGCCTCTGAAGCGTTACATGCGTTAAGTGTACCCACAACACGTGCGTTAGCAATTGCCAGCGGCGATGAACAAGTTTGGCGCGAAAGCTTAGAACCGCGCGCCAACTTGATTCGAGTTACACCCACTCATATCCGCTTTGGCCATTTTGAATGGGCCGCCAGCCAAAGCCCACAACACAGCCAAACCCTAGCCGACTATGTAATCAAACACCATTACCCAGAATGTGCATCCGAACCCAAGCCTTACGAAAGCCTGCTTAAATTGATCCTACAACGCACAGCGCGCACGATTGCCCACTGGCAAGCCGTCGGATTTAATCATGGCGTGATGAATACCGATAACATGTCGATCCTAGGTGAAACTTTCGACTTTGGTCCCTATGCCTTTTTTGATGACTGCCAGATCGATTATATCTGCAACCACACCGACACCGGCGGACGTTACGCCTATAACGAACAACCCAACGTTGGCTTGTGGAATGGCCAAGTATTAGCGCAAGCGTTTGAGCCACTCATCGAATCCGCCGAAAAGCGTCAGGACAGCCTTAACGATTATGTAGAAGCCTACAACCAAAATTATGTGGACTTAATGCGCGCCAAATTAGGCTTAACCAATCCACAACCTAAAGACAAACTTTTAATCGCCGACCTATTAATTTGCCTAGACAAACATCGGGTGGATTATCACGTCTTTATGCGCAGCCTAGCCGACTTAAACAACCCGCATCCAGTTTGGCCACAAACCGACGACTACCAGGCCTGGTTGCTCGCCTATAAACAAAGGCTCGAACAAGAAACACTGACAGAAGCACAAAGAAGCGAGTTAATTCTAAACACCAACCCAGCCTTAGTGCTGCGCAACTACATCGCACAACACATCATCGAACAAGCCGAAAAAGGCGACCGCGACATTGTCGACCAATGGCGCCAATGGCTAGCCTCCCCCTTTATAGAAAACCCAGAATGGCAACAATGGACTCAACCACCCCACAGCCACCTAAAAGGCCACCAACTCAGCTGCTCATCTTAACTATTTACGCACCACGCTTGGTGACCTTCCAACCAAGGTTAAAATCAATCATCGCCATTAAAACCAAACACCGTAAATTTCAAACCTCGCCCAAATAATTCCATTTAATCAAATAAATACCCAGGTCTAAATTACTTAATTTATTTAATTAGTACTGAAACGTAAAGACGTTCTATATAAGAATTGATATGCGTTATTTAAATACCACAATATCACCATATAAAAACAAAAATTACTTACATTTTAAGTGCAGCCAAGGTATAAAGAATACATAACGCTCACAGACAAGCATGAAACAATTCTACAAAGGCAAGCTATACTCTCAGCCACCAGGCCTGGTGGCTGAGTTGATGAGACAACAGAAAAGGACAAACGATGATAAAGCGGTTTTTATTTTTAATATGGCTCTTCGGCCTTTCAGCCTGTAGCGGCGACTTTGCTTATGGTCCCAGCGCACCTAAAGACGAACAAGTCAAGCATTGGGGTGCCGTGGGTAATAATCAACCTATCCGCGTTGGACCAAGCAGAAAATTCCTTCTCAAAAGTGATGTCAACAAGTTCTTTATACAACCAGGCCGTGATAAATATCAAACCGTAGATGACTACATAGACTGCGACCTTAAAGCCAATAATCCGGCATTAAGCATTCCTTATCAAAGACATATCTGCATGCTTAATAAAGGTTACGATTTCGCTGAATCGATGACAGAATTAAGTGGAAGGCATGAGGGATATTGTGGTTTTGAAAATTTCCGTTCTAAAAACCTAGCGTTTTGTCGTTCGACTTCACATTATCAAGCACGCCTAAAGGCTAACCTAGAAGCAAAGGATAACCCTTTACCAGACATACAAATCTGGTCTTCTCGACACCATTCATACCAGAAAAAAGTAATAGAAAATATTGAGTGCTCCGAGATTGCAGGTATGAAAGCTAGCCACTGGTCCTACTATCCGTATCATTCGACCTGGGCCGAATGTATGACAGAACACGGTTATGAATTTGTTGATGATGTCGAAGACTATAAAAAATACGTTGGATTCTGCGGCTGGAAACCCTACTTTCTTAAGCACACGGAGTTTTGTCTCGCCAGCCAAGATAGTATTTACTATGAAAGAAATATGAGCCTCTTCAAAGACTACTACGAACTGCACGGCCTACCCAACCCAAACGACACCACCAGGCCTGGTGATAAGGATAAACAATGAAAGCGTTACACCTATTGATTTTAGCTATCGCTCTGATCGGATTAACCGCTTGCGGAGATTACGCCTACGGCCCCGGTGCACCCGAAAGTGAACAAATAAAGCAATGGGGTGGCGTCGGTAAAAACCAACCTGTTGCTGTCGGCCCCAGCAGAAAAGTCATATTAGAGTCCAAAATTGGCGAAATCTATACGAAACCCGGCTACAGTAAGATTCAATCAGTTGATGACTATATAGATTGTGGCAATCAAGCATACTCATCACTTACAAATCCTGCTTTAGCCTGGCCATACAAAGTTGATGTATGCATGCTTAATAAAGGATACGATTTCGCTGAGTCAATGACTGGACTTGATGCGAGCTATAATGGATTTTGCGGTCATGAACGTTTCCGCGCTAAAAACCTAGCGTTTTGTCGCTCGACATCCGACTACCAAGCAAAACTAGATAGGTTTCTGACTACAAAAGATACACCAGAGCCATTTGTGCAAATCTGGTCTTCTCAAAACCATTCATACCGTCAAAAAGTAATAGATGCCATCGACTGTGACGAAATAGCAGCCGGTACAGCAACACACTGGTCTTATTATCCATTTGATCAGACCACAGCAGAATGCATGACGCAACGTGGCTACGAGTTTGTCGACAATGTTAAAAGTTATAAACACTATGCCGGATTCTGCGGCTGGAAACCCTACTTTCTTAACCACACGGAGTTTTGCCTCACCAACCAAGACAGTATTTACTATGAAAGAAATATGAGCCTCTTCAAAGACTACTACGAACTCCACGGCCTACCCAACCCAAACGACACCACCAGGCCTGGTGACACTATGTAATCATTTATTATGCTTTATTCAAATACTAGAAAGGAGAAGTACCGTATAAGTATTTATAGCCAGTTAAAAACTTTTAATTAAAAATTTATTTATAAACTTACCAGGGGTATATTGTGAGATATTTATTTTATGTAGTTATAGCTTCAGTTTTCTCTCTGCAGGGATGTACGTTACTTCCCAAGCATGAAATCAAAAACGATGCTCGAATTGGTTTTATATCTGCGGGCATGGAGGATGTGCTGTTTTTTAAAAAAAATATAGCATCAAAAGACATTAATGAATTAGCTAATATTGAGCAATTAAATTTAAATCGTATTTATGAGGATGCCGTTGTATCAAAATTATCTAATGATTTTGAGGCCGTAAGGATTTCACCTTATGCCGATGGAATGGAGTTTGGTGATCCGAAAATATTGAAATTCAGGAGAGACTATTATTATCGTTCCGGTTATAACGGTGACGTAAATTTTATGCGTTATTTAAACCGAAATAATGATGAAAGTTCACCTCATACACTAATTGCAACAAGTCACATACCTAATCTTAAAAAATTAATTACTGATCATAATTTAGATTATCTGATGATCAGCCAAGTGTCATTAAAAACTGAAAATTATGAACTATTTACACCACCAATAATGCTTAGATCCTCGACTTTTAAAAAAGATAACGGAACGGTAAGCGTTGTTTTTTCACATGATTTTACAATATATAAACTTGAAGAAAATAAGTTAGTATCTTTTCTACTTCATCGAGTTCACTCCTCAAAACAATTTAAGAAAAGTGTTTTTTGGTCAGATCAAACGGTACTAAGCTTATCCCAAGCTGAACAGCAGTTATTACTTGAAACAGTAAAGGGAATGATGGATGAACACGCAGATAGTGCTTTAAATACGTTAATATCTTTAACTATAAAATAACAATTATTTTAATATGCAATCTAAGTACGCCCCATATAAAGAAAGGACGTGCTTAGATTTCAATCACTTATTCCTTTCTCTGAACTAACCGACCCAACAGCTTCTGATGTAGCCCGCCAAAACTGCCGTTTGACATAATAACGACTTGGTCGCCGGGTTGAAGGTCTTTGGCTAGGGTGTCGAGCAAGGCATCGTAGCTGTTTTCGACTGTTACGGGTTGGCTAAAGGCGTCGACCGGTAGCGGCCAGTTCCAGGCCGGGTCAATAAACGCATACACCGCGTCGGCATCTATAAAGGCTTGTGGCAAGGTGTCTTTATGCACGCCAAGTCGCATGGTATTGGAGCGCGGTTCAAATACCGCGATTAAACGACCAGGCCTGGTGCTTTGGTTCATTTGTTTTCTTAGGCCTTGCAGGGTTAAGCGTATTGCGGTGGGATGGTGTGCAAAGTCGTCATAAATGGTGATGCCGTTGGCTTCGCCGACTTTACTCATGCGGCGTTGCACGCCTTTGAATTGGCATAACCCTTCAATTGTTTCTAACACGGGCACGCCCGCATGAACAGAGGCGGCGATGGCGCTTAAGGCGTTTTGCACATTGTGCAACCCAGTCATGCTCCAATGCACTTGGCCGACTAATTTGCCTTGAAAAAACACGCTAAAGGCGGAGCCGTCTTCTTGCAATAAACCCGCTTGCCAGTCGCCCTGCTCTAAACCCAGACTTTGCGTAGGTGTCCAGCAACCCTGCTCCAGTACGTCAGTTAAGTTTGTCTCATCGGCGGGATAAATGATTAGTCCATTGCCGGGTACGGTGCGCACTAAATGGTGGAATTGGGTTTGAATCGCTTTTAAATCGGCAAAGATATCCGCATGGTCAAATTCGAGGTTGTTCATCACCAAGGTGCGCGGATGGTAATGCACAAACTTGGAGCGTTTGTCGAAAAACGCGGTGTCGTATTCATCGGCTTCGACTACAAAAAACGGGCTTTCGCCTAATCGAGCGGATACGCCAAAATTTTGCGGCACACCACCGATTAAAAACCCGGGGTTTAAACCGGCGTATTCCAGAATCCAGGCTACCATCGAGCTGGTGGTGGTTTTACCGTGGGTACCGGCAATTGCGATTACCCAACGGTCGTGCAATACGTTTTCCGCCAGCCATTGCGGGCCGGATGTGTAGACCTGTTGGGCGTTTAGGGTGGCTTCGACCGCTGCGTTCCCTCGGCTTAGGGCGTTGCCAATCACCACTTGATCGGGCGGACTTTGTAGGAAACTCACATCGTCCTCGGCCATGACTTCGATACCGGCTTGCTCAAGCTGTGTGCTCATGGGCGGATAAATAGCTTTGTCCGACCCACTAACTTGATGGCCTTTTGCTTTGGCGAGTTGTGCGATGCCGCCCATAAAGGTGCCCGCAATACCGAGTATGTGAAGTTGCACGATGAGTCTCCTAACAATATTTTGCGCCTATTATAGCAAGGCCTTTTGCTAGCGGGTTGGCTTCGTGCCTAATGGCTTAAAACAAGGCATTAACGGGTCAGGCTTCACGCATAAAAAAACCCGCCATTAAAGACGGGTTTATCCTGAGTTTAAACGAGCCGATTAATTAAGCTGGCTCATCAATTTCGACTAGGTCATTAAAGGCGTGCCAGCTGGCATAACCAAGCAACGGCATCACAATCAACATACCTAAACCTAGTGACAAAATGCCTACGCTAAGCATAAAGCCAATCACGAGTGCCCAAGCAGCCATCACCAGTTTGTTTTCCATCACAATTTTGTAGCTTAAAATCATCGCGGACACGGCACCCATATTTTTATCACGCAATAATATTGGAATGGTGACCACACTGATGGCAAACACAAAGGCGGATAAAACTAGGCCGATACCGGCAAAAATGGTTAAGAAGGTCAAACCGGCATCCGAGGTTAAGAAGCCCATGATGCCCATATTTGGGTTAATGATTAACAATGAACTGGACCCCACAACGACTGCCGCTAACAAAGGCGTAAAGGTTGCCCACATTGCGGTGATGACCCCTAAAGTGGCCGCAAAGAAGCCGATGTCGGAGACATTGTCTTTCCAAGCCACCATTGACGAACCTAAGGATGGTTTTTTTCCTTGCTCTAGTTTGTGCGCTGTGTAATAAAGGCCTGTCGCCATAAACGGCGATAATAAAATAAAGATCGTTGCAACGGTAAACATATGAATAGGTTGACGCTGAAAAGCAAAGAAGACTAACACTACTGATAAAGCCATCACCAAACCATAGAAAAGTGAAATGCCCGGCGCGTGCGCCATATCATGCCAACCGTTTTTAAGCCAACGTCCAATATCGGATAATTTAGCATCGCGTGAAATGATGTGCTCGCCCGATTCGGTATAGTGGTCGTGCACCTGTGTTGATACTGCTTGATTAGACATGATGTCCTCCTTGCTTTGACTGGGTCAAAGGTTAAGCGTTATATATCAAACTAAAACCTAAGTTTTATCACTAACAGATAAACCTTATCAGAACCCTATTAGACAAGATAATAGAATTTTTTTAAAGCATTATTGCTTTGATTTATAAAGAAATAATTGTGCACGTTAAGCACAATTTCGCAGAAAATAAATTAGCTGTATTTTTGCACATAGACCGTCACATCTAAACCAATTAGAACTTGCCGCTAGCCTGAGCTAAGGCTACACTTGACGCATGAATCATCAAACCATTATCAGCCACAACGCCCTAGACGAATTTTGCAAACATTTAAGCCACCAGACCTGGTTTGCGATTGATACCGAATTTGTGCGTCAAGATACTTATTATGCCGAGTTAAGCTTAATTCAAATTTTTTCTGAGCAAGGCGACCTAGCTTTAATTGACCCATTAGCGCTAAAAGACATGGCCCCTCTTTGGACATTACTGGCGAACCCAGCGGTCACCAAGGTCTTCCATTCTGCACGCCAAGACATTGAAATCTTGTTTCAAGTAGGCGGCTTAATGCCGCAAAATGTTTTTGACACGCAAATCGCCGGGGTTTTTTTGGGTTATGGCGATATGGCAGGCTTTGCTCGTGTGATTGAAAATGAGTTAAAGGTGTCTTTAGATAAAGATCAAACCCGCACCAACTGGCATCAACGACCACTTACGGATAAACAAGTTCAATACGCGCTGGACGATGTGCGTTATTTAGCGCCGCTGTATCAAGCTATGCAACAGCAATTAACCACCGAGCAAAAACAGGCGCTAAACTGGGATTTTGAGCAATTATTGAATGTCTCACTCTACCAAATCGACCCTGACCAGGCCTGGTTAAAGTTAAAAGGCACCCAAAATTTCAGCCCCAAACAATTGGGCATTACGAAAGCCCTGGCCGCTTGGCGCGAACAGACCGCGATACAACTTAACCAGCCTCGTAAATGGATCATTAACGATGATGTCATTCTTAGTTTGGCCAAGCGCCCAGTGCGTGCGCTGGAGGGATTATATAAAGTTCCGGACCTGAATGCCGGCCAAGTTCGACAGTTTGGCGAAGCCATTCTGCAACAGTTGGATTGGGCATTTAAACACGAAAAAGCTTGGCCGAATAAGCCACTTAAACCCGAGCCAGCGCAACCTCAAGAAGACACACAAGTTCAGCTGGCCATGAGTTATGCGAATCAGGTCGCGCTAAATACCGGAGTTAATTTGAACAACTTAACTCAGCGTCGCGATATCCTTTGCTTGTTACGTAAACAGCCCAGTATGCTTGATCAGGGTTGGCGTGCGCTTCTACTCGGTGAACCACTTAAACAACTATTCAACCACCAGGCCTGCTTGTGTGTAGAGGCCGGTCAGATTAAATTGCTGGGCATTTAACCGCATCCTAATGCATGGGCTCAAGCTGAATGCTTTATAATGTCCCACAAAAATTTAGGACGAAGGATTTGGCATGACCAGCCCTGCAAAAAATGTACTTTACGCCCAAGCCGGCGGCGTCTCCGCTGTGATTAATGCCAGCGCCGCTGGTGTCATTGAAACCGCAAAACAACACCCAGAAAAATTTGGTAAAGTTTATGCGGCAATCAACGGTATCAAAGGCGTGTTAGAAGAAGAATTGATCGACTTGGATCAGCTTGGCCACGCTGACCTAGAACGCTTAAAAACCCAACCGGGTGCGGCCTTTAAATCTTGCCGTTTTGATCTTGAGTCCGAACAGGAACGTCCCGATCAATATGAGCGCGTACTCGATATTTTTATGACCTATGAAATCGGTTACTTTTTTTATAACGGCGGCAATGGCTCGATGCTCACCGCCCAAAAAGTAGCGGATTATTGCCGTCGACATGGCCATCCGGTGATTTGCATCGGCGTCGCTAAAACCATTGATAATGATATTGCATTATCCCATTGCAGCCCCGGGTTTGGCAGTGCGGCTAAATATCTCGCCACCAGCTTTTTAGAGGCGGTGTTGGACATTCATTCCATGCACCAAACCTCCACCCAGTTTTTTGTTATGGAAACCATGGGGCGCAATGTGGGTTGGCTCTCGCTCGCACCAGGCCTGGTGCAAGAGGTAATAGACGATTTGCCCATCATTATTTTGCCTGCCGAACGCCCCTTCAAGCAAAAAGCTTTTTTGGATGAAGTAAAACGCCTTATCGAATGTCACGGTTATTGTGTTTGTTCGGTATCAGAAGGTATCAGAAATGAAGATGGTAGCTTTATTTCGGTGGAAGGCGAAGAACACGCCCATGGTCAAACCTATACCCAGCTGGGTGGGGTGAGTGAAAAAATTGGTCATTTGGTCGCCCAACATTTAGGCGTCAAAACTCACAGCGCTAATCCAGATTATTTACAACGCTCCGCGAGCCATTTAGTTTCCCTAACCGATTGGAAAATGGCCTACCAGGCTGGATCGGAAGCCGTTCAGTCCGCTTTGCGTGGTGAACATGGGACGTTACCGGTGATTGAAGTAACTTCCAACACACCGTTTAAATGGCGCTTTAAAAGCGTCGATTTACAAGCGGTTGCCGAACTAGAAAAGTCTGTACCCGATGAATTTATACGTGAGGATGGTATGGGGATTACTCAAGCAGCACTAGATTATTTACGCCCTCTTATTCAAGGAGAACACTCGGTTGCTTTTAAAAACGGCTTGCCGGATGTTGCGCCAATCAAATTGACGGCGGTTAATAAACAACGGCCTAATTTCAACTAATTTAAGATTCAGATTAAATTTATACCAATAAAAAAGCCAGCAATATGCTGGCTTTTTTATTAATAACAGACGTTAAATTAACTACTAAGGAAATGAATAACGTGTATCGGTGAATCGACCATTGTTAGCTTCGGCACGTTTAAGCGCGTTAGCTGAATTCGATTCTATATCCGAACCCTGTTTCAACTTGAGAGAAACCTCATCCACTCGAACCGTTAAAGCTTCAATCGCATGGCTGTTGCGTTTAACTTGCTCGACTTGGTTGTTCTGCTGGGCACGTTCTTGATTGACTTGGCGCTCAAATTGAGACACTTTGTTTTCAAGTACTCTTACTCGAGTTGAAATACTGGACGCCTGCACTGTTTGCCAGGCCAGCGCGCCCACCATTACACTTACCGTCAGACCTTTTATTAACATGCCACACACTCCCTATCGGATTCTAGCGATAGTTTGCTGCCTCGTAACAATTAAATCCAAGTGTACAAGTTTCCAATGGTTCTAACACAACATCTTGCTGGTTACCGCTGTAAACAAATACATCTTCAAAAAAGCGACGGTCAACAAACACTTCAAGTACTGTTTCGTAGTTATTATCCGACATTGGCGTGATACTTACAATACGTGCACCCTTAACAACCGCATTTACACGAGCACGGAAGCTGTCACTTTGAGCGGTCATAGTCGCCACCGAGGTGTTACTGTCAATTTTAATGCCGTATAACTGCTCCGCTAGCGAACGGTAAGCATCTAATTTAGAAGCACGGATAGCCATTAAACGTTTTTGCCCATCGGTAAAACCTTCATAGGTGCTTTGTGCGCCATAACCAACACCCGTAATTTTAATGCGCTCTTGACGAGGACGCTGTTTAACAATAACCGGGGCTGGGCTTGCTTGCTGTACCTGTTTCTGCATCTCTTGCTGCTGGAGTAATTGCTGTACCTGTTGCTGTAACTGCTCCATCTGCTGCTCTTGTTGCGGGTTTTGTTGTGGTTGTGGAGCCGGTTTCTGAACGGCTACTTCCACTTGTTTAACCTCAGTTGGCTGCTGCTGCACAACCGGCATTGGCTGCTGCGCTACAGGCTGAGCCGCTGGCGCAGGTGTACTAACGCTAGCTTCTTCGATACGGGGTCTGTTTGGTAGCAAATATCCCTTCTCAGCTTGATTCAAATTATGACTTTCTGGACGAAGTGCGTAATCCACCTTCGTGACAGGCTTGTTACCTTGATAGGTGGTACTTGAATAACTTACCACTTCCTGAGGTTGAGGCTGAGTGGTTTCGCAACCAGATAACACTAATACACTGGCTAATCCCACACCAATTAACATCTGCTTTTTCATGACTTTACTCCATTCATTCACTTAGTAAATAGGGTTTAGAATAGTAACGCTCGCGTACTTGAACCTCAGGTCCATCATAACGACAAAGCGTTGGGTTGTTCTTACAACGTAGTTGTTCCATGCTATAGGATCGGCCAACTAAATAACGTGGTTTACGTTCGGTTGTTTGATTGTAGTAATCTGGCACACTCACTTGTGCGGGATAAAGCCATTCGCACTCATCCAACCAACAACCAACTCCAGCTACCGCAGCTGTTTGTGGACCACTTAAGCCCGCACACCCGTTTAGACCTAAAATTAGGGTTGATGCAAAAAGTATCCAAACTCTTTTCATACAAAACCTGCTTAAGGGTAGCTGTTCATATTGCCAGTATCGTAACCTAAGCCCCCGTCTGGCGCTTGATAACGATAACCATCTGGCTGTTGTCTGGTAGTCGGTTGCTTAGCCTGTTCTTTTTCAGCCTCTTCTGCTTTAGCGGCTTCTTGTTCAGCAGCTTTAGCTTTTAGTTCTTGCTCTAGCATATTTTTCTCGACCAATTTAATGGTCTCGACAATTGAGCTGTACTGCTGTTGAAGGCTTTTAACTCGGTTGTTAATTTCAACCACTCGTCGTTGAGCGACCGAAACGTTGCGATTTACCGCATCCAACTTTTCTTCAAACTTACTCATATCTAGCTGAGGTAAAGCTGCTGGCTGAACTTCTGTTGTATTCACAACGGGAGCGGTTGTGTTCGATGGTGTGCTGCCATTTTTAGTTTGAGCGTCATTTTGTTGAGTCGCTGATAAATTTTCCGGCAGGCCTGGTACAACAGCTGAAATTGGTTGTTTACCTTGCGACAAGGCCACAATATCACCGTTAGCCTGTTCAATTTGAAAACTCAATGCGTCGAGCTTGCGATTCAAATCACGCAATATAGTTTCGTTTGCTTGTGAAGCAACTCGGCCAATTTCGGACTCACCTCTAATTTCTTCAATCATTTTTACTGTATCGCTATCGCCACCATTAGTACTCAATGCTCCCCAGGTTGCAATTCCTATACCAATTAGCGCCAATACGATTAGCGTTGATCCAAATCCAATAATCATGCTCTTAATTGAGTCCATTTCTGCCACCGTTAATTCATTGCCATTATTCTTATTTGCTCGTCTTGCTAAGAAGTCATCTTCTTCCGCTTCAAAATCACGTCTGGGTTTATAGCCTTCGGCATCCCCCGTTCTAATTGCGGGGTCTGGTCGAGTCAACTCTGGCTCCGCAGGCCTTTCATCCAACGGCGCTTCGAACATGCGTTCTAACTCGTCATCTTCTTCCTGAGAGTTCTCAAGCGCCCCCTGCTCGGGTGCCACTTGATCAGAGTCTTCCGACAAAGCCGCTAACAAGTCATCTTCATCGCGTGCTTGTTCATTCGCACCGCGCTGTTCAAACTCAGCTTCGTCCAGCAATGAATCAATGCTGTCAAGATCGTTGGGGTCTATTGTTTTGTCTGGTTCAGCCACAGACGCCACTCCTAAATTCATTATTGCGTTAACAGCTAACCGTCATTTAAGACAAATTAACGCGGGGGCTTTAAACGCTCTAAAGAAATACGCTTCATACGCCCATTATTCAGTTCAAAAAGTTCGGGGAGCAAATAATATTCACCATCCGACTTTACTTCTATACGCCCTATCTGAGAGTTGATCACATAAGGCTTGGGTTGCTCTGAACGACGTATCATTTCAACCGCTACTTCAGCTAAAGCACTAAACAGACCAATATTTATATTTTCTTGATTTTTTTTGTTCGACAAGGCTTGCTCATACACAAAATAGCGCGGCAGTAACACATAGGTTTTTTGCCATGAACCCAGTGACAAATTAAATGTTTTCGTGTCCGGCAACTGGGTTGGCACCCATATAATTGGATAATTAAAGCCGTAATATCCCATCAATGGGGCCAACTGTATCGCAGGTTGATGCGGTACCGCTGCAATCAATAATGACTTATCTTGACGAACATATTGATTCGATTCAATTGAGCGATCAATGGTTCGTTTCAACCAGTTTACTCGTGCGCTAGACTGCTCAGCACCCACCAACTTCGCCAAGGATTTATCCACCCCGTTTTTTAGCAACTCTGGCTCTATTACCGTTGCCGCCTCAGAACGTAATGGAAATTCAAACCCCTTCGAATCGGCTTGATTAAATTGTTCTTCAACTGCGGCAATAAGTGGATCGGAAACCGGTGAACTATCAACTAGCCAGGCTACATACTGAGGTTTCACTTGACTGAGTAACGGTTGTAATGCAGCTGCATTAGCTTTTGCAGAGGATGCCAAGGAAACAACGTGTGCATATTTTTGTTGAATCGAGGTAAAGAGTAAGGTCGGCTTGTTAATATTATTTTGCAAAAACGGCTCGGCTTTATGTGGCTCCAATGGCCCCACAATAAGGTCAGGATTAAACAAATTCACCAAACGAGCTAACTCTGCCATATCGGTATAAAGTTCCGTATCAATTACATAGACTTTTTTATTGGCAAAAGCTTGTTGAATCGGCGCCAAAATGGCTTGTCCGGCCTCCGCATACGGTCCAGATAAAGGCAATAACACCACAATATTTTGAGCATCGGCGGCACTCGTGAATTCAATGCTCGGTTGAGAAGAATTGGTATCAATAAGTTGCATTTGTTGTTGCAAATAATCAAACCGACTCACAAATTTTTCAGGCGTCTGCTGAGACTCCAGTTGTTGCATATGTTGCACAAAAGCAATCAACTCATTATTGCGAAGCGCAATTTCCGCCTTAAGTAATAAAATCTCATAATCAATCAAGCGAATACGCGTATCTTGCAACTGCTGAGCATTAGTTACCCCAGTTTCGGCAAGACTTGCCGAAACTGGGGTAACTGAACCGATTATCGTTAAAAGGCTAGCAACGAGGCAAGCTCGCCCCTGATGCCCTACCTTAATCCGCGACGAGTAAGGATTTTTCAACCAACTCATAAACATCCTTTGACTTCGCTTGTTGCGATATTCTTTTTAACTGGGCCAGCATGAGCTGCTGACGCTGATCGTCATATCGAGACCAGTGCGTTAAGGGGGTTAATATTCTGGCGGCGACTTGAGGATTCGTCTCATCCAAATGCAGGATTTGATCAGCTAACCATTCGTAGCCTTGACCCGATATTTGATGAAAGGCGCGAAGATTTTGACGCGCAAACACACCCACCACACTTCTAACGCGGTTCGGTGTGCGATATGAAAACTTAGGATGTTTTATCAAGTCTTTCACCTGCTCCAACGCATTCGAACGATCTGCAGAGGCTTTTAACGCGAACCATTTATCTAATACTAGGGGTTCATCCTGCCAACGTTTATAAAAATCATCCATACAAGCTTGTGCTTGATCGGCTTCTGAATGAGATAAGGTTTCCAGCGCTACTAATACATCTGTCATATTTGCTTGCGCTTGATACTGCGCGATGGCTAACGGCAATACTTGCGGCGATTTTGAAGCCATCAAATACTGTAAGCAACGATTTTTCATCATTCGTTGTGCAATATCTTCTTTATTATAAGAATAGGGTTTAACCTTGTTTAAAGCTTGATAGGCGGTCTCTAACTCTGAATAATATAAATGCCCTAAAGCTTGTTTCATTTGTTGATGCGCCGTCAATAATGCTTCAATATCAACTTGTTCATATTGCTCAATCATGTAACTCATGTCAGGCAAATTGAGCGCATAAGCCTGCAAAGCCAAATCTTTAGCGAGGCCTTTGTTGACCTCATTCAATAAACGCAAAAATACCCGTGCATAAGACTCACCTAACTGGTAAGACTCACCCTTTTGTAAACGCTTCACGTTATGCATCAAATCTGCTACGGCCAATCTTTGCGCTGACTCCCAGCGGTTAAAGCTATCCGTATCATGTTGCGCTAGAAATTCAAGTTCGTCCAAACGGTAGTCATACTGCAGCTTTACTGGCGCTGAAAATTCTCTTAAAAGCGAGGGAACTGGGGGCTTTTCAATACCAATAAACTCAAAGCTTTGTTGAAGCTGGGTAAGTTGCAGAACGGCACTATCCGCCTCAATTCGAATCGTGTCAGCACAATTTTGTGCCGGATATAAAGCAAGCGGCTCACCCAAGTCTGATAATAGTCCTACCTTAATGGGTATTAATTGAGGTTTAGCATCCACCAGGCCTGGTATCGACTGCTGGCAATGAATTTGATAACGTTTATTGACTGCATCATAATGAGTATCTATCTTTAGAATCGGTGTACCTGACTGAACATACCAATTATGCATTTGTGCCAAATCTACCTGATTAGCATCCGCCATTGCTTGACGGAAATCTTGTACCGTAACAGCTTGTCCGTCATGACGCTCAAAATACAAGTCCATGCCTTTTCTAAAGCCGTCTCGACCCAGCAGAGTTTGGTAAAGACGTACCACTTCTGCGCCTTTTTCATAGACGGTCATCGTATAAAAATTGTTCATTTCAATGTAAGACTGAGGCTGAATCGGATGCGAAGTGGGACCGGAATCTTCAGGGAACTGTACACTGCGTAAACGCTTTATATCTTCAATGCGTTTAACAGCGGGTGACAAACGGTCGGCCGTAAACTCTTGATCACGAAATACAGTTAGGCCTTCTTTTAGCGTTAACTGAAACCAGTCTCGACAGGTAATGCGGTTACCTGTCCAATTATGAAAGTATTCATGCGCAATAACGGCTTCAACCCCTTCAAAATCCGTATCGGTCGCGGTTTGTGGGTCGGCCAGTACATATTTGGAGTTAAAAATATTTAGGCCTTTGTTCTCCATCGCCCCCATATTGAAGTCGTCTACTGCCACAATCATATAAATATCTAGATCATATATCCGGCCAAATCGTTCTTCGTCCCACCGCATCGAATGAATCAAAGAATCCATCGCATGACGGCATTTGGATAAGTGACCTGAGTCGGTATAGATACGCAAACAAATATCTCGACCATCTTGAGCTTTATAATGGTCTTCTATATAGGCTAAATTCCCGGCGACCAACGCAAATAGATAGCATGGTTTTTTAAACGGATCGTGCCAGGTCGCAAAATGTCGTCCATTCGGCAGGTCACCCCGTTCAATCAAATTGCCATTTGAAAGTAGCACTGGATTAGTAGACTTATCAGCCACAATGGTGGTGGTATAGATGCTTAAAACATCTGGGCGGTCAAGGAAGTACGTAATACGACGGAAACCCTCTGCTTCACATTGCGTACAGTAGTTTCCACCCGAGCGATATAAACCTTCTAATGCTGTATTTGATTCAGGGTTCACACGCGTAATGATTTCAACTACACATTCCGTTACTTCAATACTTAAGGCTAAGAACTGCTCATCCCGTTGATAATCTGTTTTTGCTAAAACTTGATCATCAATACGCACGGATACTAATTCTAAATTTTCGCCATTCAGCTTTAACAAGTTAGATTTGGGGTGAAGTTTTTCGACAGATAACCGATTTGTTACTAGAGTCGCATTGGGTAAAAGCTCAAAACTTAAATCGACCGTTTTGATCATAAAATCAGCGGGCTGATAGTCTTTTAAATAATTCACGTTCACTTCTGCAACCACATCCGCATCCTTACATCTAAATTTGAATATTTTACATCGACACAAACAAAAAAGCCCTCCCGCAAAGCTGGGAGGGCTTTTTAAATGAAAAGTCTACTATGGATTAGTAAACAAATTCACCGCGACGGTTCTTAGCCCAAGCTTCGTTGTTGCTTGCATCAACAAGTGGACGGTCTTCGCCAAAACTAATTACATCAATACGATCAGCTTCTACACCCTCGGCAATCAATGCGTTCTTGATTGCATTCGCACGACGCTCACCTAAAGCAAGGTTGTATTCGCGTGAACCACGCTCATCACAGTGACCTTCTACTGTAAGCTTAGCTTCTTGGTTAAGCGCCAAGTAATCAGCGTGCATTTTGATCACGTCATGATACTCAGATTTCACTTCTGAACGGTCAAAGTCGAACTGGACGCGCTTGCCTTCTAAAGCAGCATACAAGCCTGCAATCTCTTGTGCTGTTTGAACCGCAGCTGCGTCAGCGGTATCCTCAACTTGACCAACCAAGCTACCTGAGTCGTCCGAACCTGTACTTGTTTGTGAAACAGAATCAGATGTTGATACACCTGCACTTTCGTCAGTTGGCGTAGAACTACAACCAACTAATGCAACACCAAGGGCCCCGACTATAAATAACTGCTTTAAACGTTCTAATGACATACATTTCTCCGTGGGTTTTGAGTTAAAAGAGTATCCAATTGCGTTTGATTATAACAAATTGCCAACATTGCATACACTTTAATAACACCCAAAACAAACAAAAAGTCTATTTTATTTTTAAACAAACTTAACTTTATCGTCAAAAAATCGACTTTTGAGAATTATAAACATAAAAAAACCCGACTCAAGGTCGGGCTAAGCGGGCTACATATTCAAAGGAAACGATCTCTCGAATTCCATCACAGCTTCATTAAACCATAACCGCTTAAAATTCTAATTGACCCACATCAATTTTAAAGTAAACGAACTACCCCATCTTTACATGAAGATCTTTTCCAATTTCCTGCGAATAGGCTTTTTCGCCTGCCAACTCTCTCAACCTCTCTAAATCAAAAATTTTTACTTCCTTGCGTTTCCAGTGCACTACTTTATCTTTCGCCAATCGAGCTAAAATTCGTGATACGGTTTCAGGAGTCAAGCCTAAGTACATAGCGACATCTCGCTGTAAGACATTAAACCTAAATTCCGTATGCAAATAACCTCGATTCATAAATCGATGTGACAAGTTCCAAATAAAGTGCGCCACACGTTGATCAGCATTACGCTTAGATAAAATTTCAGAATGCACGCGACCATCATTAACTCCTTTACTCATCAAGCAAAACAGCTGGTGATTTAAAGCGGGAATCTGCATAGATAAGGTTTCTAACTGATCAAAAGGAATGGCGCAAACTGATGTAGTATCCAGCGCAACGGCATTGCACTGATAGTGTTTGGTACTAAGTGCATCCAAACCAATAACATCGCCTGGAAGGTAAAAACCTAGAATCTGTTCGTCTCCCTGGTTAGTCAGATTATAAACCTTAACTACACCCGCCTTGATGGCAAAGACTGAATCAAAACTTTCGCCAAACCTATATAAATGGTCACCCTTATGCAAAGGTGATTTGCGTTCAACTATAGAATCCAGTCGGGTAATATCAGCCCTCATTAATCCGGTCGGAAAGCAAATTTTTTGAAGACCACAATTTGGGCATCCAATATTAAATGCATTTTTTAGTTCGCCCACTTCCGCTCCCAGGATAAAAATCTGTTTTATGTATTTTGGTTTACGTGCAATTGATTCTAACGGCTTTTGATATGACTGTCACTCATACTGACCCCTCGCTAATTTTATTAACCTATAAATATTTTATTATGAAAACAAATCCTCTTTTATACTATGGTTTTATAACTTGACTAGTTTTTAATCAATCTAATATTTCCTCGCAGATTTAAAGCACTTAGTTCATCACCAGGCATATAGTCCACAAAGTTATCCACATATATTGTGAATAATGTTCAGCATAAAAAAACAGCCGAATAATTTATTTATTACTTTATTTTCAACAGGTTAGTGTTTTTAATAAAAATGCAATACCTAAATTTTACTATTAAGTTCCACTTTGTTTACCCAGGTCTTGACACATCGCTTAATGTTAGTTCAAGAAACCCAAGCTTATGGAAAATTATGCTAAACTTCAGCCCATTTAAAACATGACCATGCCCTGCATTTGCATAACTTTTTGGGCTTTATTGATCACGGAAAACAACTATGGCAAAAATTCTTGGCACTGGTAACCTTGTATTGGATACCATTTTAACTCTAGACCACTACCCACAAGAAGACGAAGAAGTGCGCGCTCAATCTCGCCAGTTTCGATTCGGTGGCAACACAGCCAACACCTTGTACGTTCTGTCTCAACTGGGTCATGAGCCAGCCATTGCAACCACCTTGGCAACCGATGAACAAGCCAAACATCTCAAAAAATCCATTCAAGATCACGGCATTTCGACTGACCACATCCAACGCTTTATTAAAGGCGCTACCCCCACGTCTTACGTAATGGTTTCAAAAAACACCGGATCTCGCAGTATTACGCATTATCGAGATTTGCCGGAACTGGACTTTGAACATTTTGCCAAAATTGAAGTGGAGTCCTATGACTGGCTGCATTTTGAAGGTCGAAACATGGACGCTTTACCGGGCATGCTTAATATTGCTAAAACCTTTTTAGATAATCAGCCCATCTCACTTGAGGTTGAAAAAGCGCGTGATGGTATCGAAGCCTTATTTGGCTCGGCCAACTTGTTATTGTTTTCACATCATTATGCTAAGCAAAAAGGTTATGAAGATGCTGAAAGCTTGCTAAAAGACATCCATAAGACGGCTCCAACCGCCAACTTGGTTTGCACCTGGGGTGAGCATGGAGCATGGAGTTTATCAGCCAGTGGTGAGCTCCTGCACGAGCCTGCACAGCCAATAAAAAAAGTGGTGGATACTTTAGGTGCAGGCGATACCTTCAATGCGGGTGTCATTCACCACTTATTATCTGGAGCTAACTTAAAAGAAGCCGTACACCAGGCCAGCCTGCTGGCCGCGCGTAAATGCCAGCAAGTTGGTTTAGATAACTTATTACAACCTTTGGCCAGTCGTAAACCCATCGCTAATATAAAATTCATTACCAGCTCTAAAGCTACGGTTGTGCCGGCACCAGGCCTACCTCATAAAGTAGTATTAATTAAACATGATAATGAAATAAAAGCCTATGAAAACAATTGTCCGCACCAAGATGTGCCGTTGGATGAAGCCTACAAGATTGATATCAATCCATTCGAGATGACAATGAAATGCTCGGTACACGATGCGTATTTTCGAATAGAAGACGGGGTTTGTGTTGAGGGGCCATGTTGGCGGGATGAGCTAAAACCGGTCGATATCGAAATTGATGCCGATACCGGTGGTATTTATTTAGCTGAGTAATCAAATAATGAAAGCACCAGGCCTGGTGCTTTAAAACGCGTTTTTTTGGCGCTGGATTTCATATAAAGTCACACCCGTAGCAACCGATACATTTAAACTTTCTACTTGTCCAAGCATCGGAATCGCAATAAGCTCGTCACAATTTTGGCGTGTTAATTGACGTAAACCAGAACCTTCCGCCCCCATAACCAAACCCAAACGACCTGAAAACTGAGTTTGATATAAAGTTTTATCGGTCTCACCCGCCAAGCCAACCACCCATAAACCTGCTTGCTGTAGGCTATTAATTGTGCGACTTAAGTTAGTCACGGCAACTAACCGAACTGTTTCCGCTGCGCCACTAGCGACCTTACGTACGGTTGCATTTAAACCAACCGAATTGTTTTTGGGTATTACGACTGCATCTACCCCGGTGGCATCCGCACTTCGTAAAATAGCCCCTAGGTTATGTGGGTCCTGAACTTCATCTAAAAATAGTATCAAACAATTAGGCGACTGCTCAACTAAGGCCAACAAATCTGATTCAGAAAACTCAGCTTGGGGAGCCACTTCGGCCATCACACCTTGATGTACAGCCTCCATTTTGGCAAAAAACGATTTGGGTTCAAAGCGCGTTTGCACACCTAAAGCTTGTGCTTGATTCAGCAAAGTTTGTTGGCGCGGGTTTAAGCGACCTTCTATCAGAATTAATTGATAGATTAAATGCGGCGACTGTTTTAACAAACGCTCAATCGCGTGCACACCATAAAGTGTGTCAACACTCATGATTCAGCCTTAGGGCCTCTAGGCTTACGTTTTTTGCGATAATTACGCGAACGGCGTTTTTTCTTCGGTTTGCCTTCACCATCCTCATCCGAGTCTGCTTGAGGCAAATCGTTGTTAGCTTCAACTTTATCCACCGAGTCACCCTCTAAAACTGGGTTTGGGTTTAAATGGCGGATTAAACGCAGGTCAATTTTTCGCGTGTCTAAAACGACTTGTGCAACTTGAACTTCAACACGATCGCCTAAACGATAAACCAAACCAGTACGTTCACCTTTTAAACAATGACGCACAGGATCGAAATGGAAATAGTCTTCGCCCAGCTCAGTAATGTGCACTAAGCCTTCGATATATAAATCGTCCAACTCAACAAACATGCCGAAACTGGTGACCGAAGAAATAACCGCCTGATACTGCTCACCCAAACGGTGTGACAAGAACTCACACTTCAAGAAGGTAACGGCATCACGCGTAGCTTCATCCGCTCGACGCTCGCTATCTGAGCAATGACGACCAAAGACCTCCATCTGACTTTCAGTGTAAGCAAAACCTTCGGTTCCTTGCTTCAACCAAGCGTGACGAATTGCACGATGAATTAACAAATCTGGATAACGACGAATTGGCGAAGTAAAATGCGCATAATGCTCATAATTCAAACCAAAATGCCCTTTGTTCTCTGGCTGATACACGGCCTGATTCATACTTCTTAGCATCACGGTTTTAACCAAGTGAGAATAAGACTTACCTTCAACTTGACTCATGACTGCATCAAAATCTTGTGCGGTAGGCTCATCGCCTCCACCTAACTGCAAACCAAAATCTGCTAAAAAGCCTTTTAACTTTTTAAGCTTTTCTTCTTTTGGCTTTTCGTGCACACGGTAAAGGATCGGCAGCTTATGCCATTTTAGGAAACGAGCTGTAGCCACGTTTGCCATTAACATACATTCTTCAATGAGCTTATGCGCTTCGTTGCGAACCACTGGGATGATTTTATCGATCTTACGATCGGCATCAAAAATCATTTGGGTTTCAACCGTATCAAACTCTAATGCACCGCGCTCAGAACGCGATTTTAATAGAATTTTGTAAAGTTCATTTAAGGATTCAATATGTTCAACCATCGGCGCAAACGTTTGCTTATGCTCACTTTGCTCATTCGTCAAAATATCGTGTACCTGGTTATAGGTTAAACGCGCTTTAGAATTCATTACGGCTTGATAGAACTGGCTACGCTCAAGCTGGCCATCATCCGAAATATTCATGTCGCAAACCATACATAAACGGTCAACCTGTGGATTCAACGAACATAATTCGTTTGACAGTTTTTCCGGCAACATAGGAATAACACGTTGTGGGAAATAAACCGAATTCCCACGCTTATAGGCTTCTTTATCAAGCTCACTGCCTGGTTTGACATAATGCGACACATCCGCAATTGCCACCACTAAACGCCAACCATTTTTACGGCGTTTGGCAAAAACGGCATCATCGAAATCCTTAGAATCCGCGCCATCAATCGTCATTAGCGGTAGGTGGCGTAAATCTTTGCGGCCTTCCATATCCGCTTCTGTGACCTGATTTGGAATTTGATCCAACTCAGCCAGTAAGCTTTCCGGCCATTCGTTCGGAATACCAAACGCATGAATCGCAGTATCAATCTCCATCCCTGGCGCCATATAGTCGCCCATAATCTCAACGATTTTACCAATCGGGCCATGACGTCTTGAAGGCTGCATCAGGATATCTACCAAAACAATTTGGCCTTCCTGAGCGCCCAATAAACCATCAGCGGGCACAAATACATCTTGGGTGATGCGATTATTGTTGGGATGAACCCAAGCCATGTTTTCTTCTATGTGTACTCGACCTACTAACTGGGTTGAATTATGATGCGTTACTTCGATAATGGTCGCTTCTTTACGACCACGGCGATCTTCACCAATAACGGAGGCTATGACCTCGTCACCGTGTAAGACTTTATGCATCTCTTGAGCCGACAAAAATAGATCGTCGTCCATAGAATCCGTGCTTAAAAAGCCAAAGCCGTCGGGGTGGCCAATGACCTTACCTTTAATCAAATCCATTTTCTGAATCAAGCCAAACGCACCACGACGATTCTTTATTAACTGGCCATCACGTAGCATCGCTTTTAAACGACGCGACAAAGCTTCGAAACGCTCTTCGTCTTCAGGAAAGATATCTAGGCTATCAGCCAATTGTTCCAAACGCATCGGCTTATTGACTTGCTCAAGGTGTTCTAGGATAAACTCTCGACTTGGAATAGGGTTGTCGTACTTTTCAGCTTCGCGCTGGGCAAAAGGATCATCAACGGATGCAATATTTTCTTTAGTCACTCGATACCATCTTAAATTTTGCGGCCCGGTAAAATAATTTCCCATTACCAAGCCTGGTTAAATGCGTGTGCAAGGGTTACTCGCAGAAGTTGTTGTTGGCGTTTTACTAAAAACCCAAATAAAAACAGTTGGGATTATAACAGACTCCGACCAAACACCTGCAACCTTATTATTCGCCAAACCTATGATATATGATGACTTTAACCAAAAACGAATATCCAGCGTGGCATTCTTTTAAAATTTAAAAAACCGCTAAAGCTATAATTAAGAAACAGAAAGATCTACCTAAGCCTTTGTTTTATATAGCTAAAAACCACTATCCAAACTCATTGTTACGCTTTTAACAAAGAATTACTGGTAAATTGCAACCACACTTACTAGAATTGGACTCTATCCTTAAGACTTTTTAGGTAAAACCTTGCTGCAAATTACGCTATCCATGCTAGTGATACTCGCGGGACTCTTCAGCCCTGCCACCCCACAAGCGCAAGTTTTGCCTGTTGAAGCAGAGACATCCTTCTACAACCGCGTCAATGAACCTTTTTTTGGCGACCTTAAAGAGATGCGCGAACGTCGTATTATTCGCGTGTTAGTTAGCTACAACCGAACCAACTATTTCATGTCAGATGCCGGTACTCAAGGCATTGAATTTGAGCTTTTAAAATCCTACGAAAACTACCTTAATCGCGGACCTCTCAGAGAGCGCTACCAAACGCATATCGTCTTTATTGTCGTGCCATTTAACGAGCTAATGGATCACTTACTCAGCGGGCATGGCGACTTGATCGCTTCAGGTTTAACCATCACGCCTGGTCGTCAAGCGCGTGTTGACTTTAGCGTACCTTACATAAAGAATGTCACCGAAGTTTTGGTGTCTCACCCACGCTCACCAACAGTTAAACGCCTAGAAGACTTATCTGGACAACGCGTCATAGTGGTCGCCGACAGCAGCTATATCGTAAACTTGGAAATGACAAATCAAGCTTTAGGTCAAGCAGGCCTTACCCCGATTGAAATCGTCAAAGCCGCGCCAATCCTGGATGCTGAAGACTTATTGGAAATGGTAAATGCAGAAATCTACGACTTTACGGTAGTTGATAACCACATCGCCCGAGCCTGGTCATCGGTATTTAGTAATATAAAAATTCACGAGGATTTTATTCTTTACCATAACGGCCAAGTTGCTTGGGCTGTGCGCAAAGAGAACCCCAAGCTTAAAGCCTCACTTAACCAATACATCAATCGCTACGCCAAGCCCGGCCGTTTTTTAAGCAATGTGCTTTATACCAAATATTTTGAACTGGGTGCCGGCATCAACCAACGGCCGCTATCGCAAGACATTCTTCGTCAAGTCGACTTTTTAAAACCCTATTTTCAACTTTACGCTAATTTTTATGACCTAGACTGGTTACTGGTCGCAGCGACGGCTTATCAAGAATCGCGATTCCAGCAAGATACGATTAGCAACAAAGGCGCAATCGGCATTATGCAGGTACGCCCTAGTACAGCTCGAGCAAAATCCGTCAACATACCGAACATCACCGACATAGAGCAAAACATCCATGCTGGAACTCGATATCTCGCACATTTGAAAGAGCACTACTTCAGTACGCCTGACTACACTGAAGATGAAAGTTTAAACTTCACCCTCGCAGCCTATAATGCGGGCCCCACTCGTATTCGACAACTGCAACGCTTAGCCGAACGCCAGGGATTGAATCCTTACAAATGGTTTTACAACGTTGAGCAACTAGCGCGTACGCGAATTGGACAGGAAACAGTGAATTATGTGATTAGCATTCAAAAACATCGCGTTGCACTCGAGTCGGCGCAACGTTTAGAGCTGGAAAAGCGTTTAGCCAGAGGCCTCTTCCCCTAGCATGAACGATCCCATTTTATTGAGAGGGGCGATAAACAAATACATTCTCCACACCCTGATCCCGCAAATATTGCGCGTGTAGCTGGCTCATTACACCCTTCTGACAATACAACAAATAACGGGACGACTTATTCCAAGTTTTAACCGATTGATTTAACTCATAAAAAGGTACACTTAATGCATCATCTAGTGGGGCTAATTTCTGCTCATTTTCGGCTCGAATATCTACCACAACATCACCCGATTGCAGCTCGGAAATAATTTCCACCGGAGCGGCGGCCACAATTTGATCAACTAATTGATCCACCGGTTGAATATCACGTTTGTCGACCGCCTCATCTAACACGGCCATATCAAATTTACTGGCTTCGGATAAGGTTCGATGAAATGAAGCTTTGGTGACTGGATTTTTTGAAATAACACCGCAGTATTCCGGCATACTTTCAGCAAAATGCTTGGTACCAATTTGTTCCGCAATTGAAATAATATCGGGCTTATTCATCATTGCCAAAGGGCGCAATACTAGCATGGAGCTCGCTTCATCAATCACCGCTAAGTTCTTCAATGTCTGACTGGAAACCTGTGCCACGCTCTCCCCTGTAATCAAAGCGTATACATCGAGCTCTTTCGCAATTTTTTCAGACGCCTGTAACATCAAACGCTTAAGCATCACCCCCATATAGCTTTCATGTACTGACTTAAACAATTCGGCCACCACCCCCTCAAACGGCACACTAATAAATTTAATGCGATGGGATGATTCATAACGATTCCACAAATAAATCGCAACTTGTTTAACACCCAGCTCATGCGCGGTACCACCCAAATTAAAAAATATGAAATGGGTTTTAATGCCACGTTTAATCGCCAAATAACTCGCCACTGTCGAATCAAACCCACCTGACATTAAAGACAAAGCTTCACTTTGACTGCCCAGCGGGTAACCACCTAAGCCAGGGTAACGAGCTTCAATAATATTCAAAAAACCATCAAACACATCAAATTCAATTTTAACTTCTGCATTATGCAGACTGACACCTTTCGACTCGCCCTGGTTAAACAGTACATGACCCGTTTCACGCTCCAATTGCATTGAATCAAAATCATGTTCACCGGTACGCTTAGCACGCACAACGAAAGTTTTGCCTTTAATCAAAGGTAAAGCGAATGGCACAACTTTTTCAACCACACTTTCTAAAGTATCAATCGGGTATTGCTTTACCTGCCAAATTTGGTCAACTCCAGGAGTATTTAATAATACGCCTTGCGCGGCCGCCACCAGGCCTGGTGATGAATCGGGCACAAACACTTCAATCTTATCCCAGTATTTTTTTGTAACGATCTCTTCATCCAGTCGCTTCAATAAGCGCAACAGGTTTTCATGCAACTGGCGCACCATTTTCTTTTTAACGGCATCACCTTTAATCATAATTTCTGGGAAAAATTTAACTATATACTTCATTGATTTTGTTCTTTTTTATACACAATATTTACTGGATTATGGATTGCATTATTACTTCAACAATGCTTGTTTTTTTTGGGACTTAGCGTTAAGCTAGCCGGATTTTTAAACTAACTAAGAGAGCAATCCATGATTAGACTGCATGAAATTCTTAAACGCGACGGCGTCAATCCTGAGCTTCAACAAGTAATCCGCCATACAATGGTAGCGTGTAAAGAGATTTCACACAAATTAGGCCAGGGTGAATTAGCCGGTATTCTAGGCTCAAGCGTCACTGAAAACGTACAGGGCGAAACTCAAAAATTGCTAGACGTTGTTTCAAACGATCTTCTAAAGCAGATCCTAATTGAAGACAACTGCGTTAAAGGGATTGCCTCTGAAGAAGAAGATTATACCGTTGCCGGTACACCTGATGGCAAATACCTTGTATTATTTGACCCACTAGACGGGTCGTCTAACATTGATGTTAACCTGTCTGTCGGTACTATCTTCTCAATCCTAGAAGCACCGGATGACAGCCGCCAAGGCGACGATCAAAATATCTACCTACAAAATGGCCGCAAGCAAGTTGCCGCCGGTTATGTATTGTACGGCCCATCAAGCCTATTGGTTTTAACAACCGGTAAAGGCGTTAACTTCTTCACCCTAGATCGTCATATCGGTGAATACGTGATTACGCGTGAACAGGTCAAAATTCCAACTGAAACCAGTGAATTTGCAATCAACATGTCTAACCAGCGTTTCTGGGAAGATGGCATGAAAAGCTACATCAACGATTGTTTAGCTGGCGAAACCGGCCCACTAGGTAAGCGTTACAATATGCGCTGGGTCGCCTCAATGGTAGCTGAAGTTCACCGTATTTTAGTTCGTGGCGGCATCTTTATGTACCCATGGGATAGCCGTGAGCCAAACAAGCCAGGTAAACTTCGTCTAATGTACGAAGGTAACCCAATGAGCATGCTGATTGAACAAGCGGGTGGTTTATCAACCACTGGGCGTGAACACATCATGGACGTTGAACCTAAAGACATTCACCAACGTTGCCCAGTCATGTTGGGTTCAAAAACTGAAGTTGAAAAGGCGATGTCTTACTTAAAAGACTAAGGGTTACCCACCTTAATCCACTTCCACCCGCTCCTCGCGGGTGGTTTTGTTTTACTCTAATGAAAGGAAATTATCATGGGTTATGCTGCCGTTACTGCAGGCCAAGATTTGCCAAATGATATCAACGTTATCATCGAAATTTCAGCCTTTGCTGCACCAATTAAGTATGAAGTCGATAAAGACACAGATCTTGTATGGGTTGACCGTTTACAAGGTGCGACCATGTCTTATCCGGCCAACTATGGCTACATTAACCAAACCTTAGCCAACGATGGCGATCCAGTAGACGTATTGGTTGTCACACCCCATCCATTAATGGTGGGTTCAGTAATTCGCTGTCGCCCAATTGGGGTTCTAAAAATGAGCGATGATGGTGGCGAAGACGCCAAAGTGATTGCTGTACCGATCAACAAGCTCACGCCCATCTATAAAGACATCAGTGCCGTTGAGCAGATCCCGCTTTTAAAAGAGCAAATCGAACACTTCTTTAAGCACTATAAAGATCTTGAACCTGGAAAATGGGTGAAAATTGATGGCTGGGAAGATGTGGAATCCGCACGTAAAGAAATTCTAGACGGCGCCAAGCGCTACCAAGCTTAAGCTTTCGTAATATACTCGTATTATCGGTTAAATCTACCTAGTGTGTATTATTCAAAAATACACACTAAATCCTTTCTTTACTCCCTCTCACTATGTTTTCAATCTTGAACCCGCTGAAATCTGCTATAATTGTGCAAATTTTTTACGCATAGAGATTTCTTTTTTATGACCAAGATCATCACTAACGATCCGCAAGACAAACAACTGAGAGCACGTGTCAAATTGCTTGGCCGCTTACTCGGTGAAGTGATTGAAAGTCAAATTGGCCCTGAAATGTTAGCGGCAGTCGAAAAGCTCCGTACGGGTTATATTCAACTTCGCAAACAAGATGACCCGGTATTACGTACTGAACTCAGTGAGTTTATTCAACAACAAACTCCCGATGATCTTATTCTCATTATCCGTGCGTTCAACATTTACTTCAGTTTAGCTAACCTGGCCGAAGAAGAACATCAATATCATGCTCGTCAAAGCCAGTTAAAAGCCGATGGCCCTTTATGGATGGGTTCGATGCTCAACACCATCAACCAGTTTAAAGCCGATGGTATGAATGCTGAAGAAGTCACTAAACTTCTAAACAAGTTGGAATACATTCCGGTCTTTACTGCACACCCAACTGAGTCCAAACGCCGTGCGGTGATGGAAAACTTGCGCCGTATATTTGTAACCCTAGACGGTTTGAATGAAGCAGAAACCTACAACAACACCTTTTCAAAAGAAGAAGTGATCCAAAAATTAAAGTATCAAATCCAAGTTTTATGGAAAACAGATGAGGTGCGTCGCAGTAAGCCTACCGTCAACGACGAAATTCGCAACGGTATCTACTATTTCCGCCAATCTCTATTTAAGTCGGTGCCACAAGTCTACCGTTACATGGAACGTGCTTTAGAGTTGAACTATCCCGACGACCACATTGAGACACCCAACTTTTTAACCTTTGGTTCTTGGATTGGCGGAGATCGCGACGGTAATCCGTTTGTAACACACGAAACAACGACCCAAGCTTTATATCTCCAATCACGCGCTGTCATTTATGAATACCAACGTCGACTTTTCGAGCTGAGTTCATTACTTACTCATTCTCGCTATATAGCGGATATCAACCAGGAAGTGATCAATCGGGCCACTATTGTGGATGCAGACCTGTTAGAAAAAGTGTTTCATAAACGTTCGGAGCGTTTTAAAGATGAACCTTATCGTCGCTTGTTATACCTCATGCAGGGGCGCCTAAAAGAAAACTTAGACTACATCGAAGCCAAACTCAATGACGATAAACCGGTCGAAAAAGGTCGGTTTGCCTATGTATCGGAAGATGAGTTCTTAGCTGATCTGCAGTTGATTCACGATTCATTATGCGGTCACGGCGATAAAAGCATTGCAAACGCCGATTTAAAAGATCTAATACGCTTGGTTCAAACTTTTGGTTTCTACCTAATGCGCTTGGATATTCGACAAGAATCAACAGTGCATACCAATGCAGTGACCGATTTGCTATCGCACCTAGGCGTTGATTATCCGAGCTTAAGTGAAAATGAACGTTTGCAACTGCTAGCTAGTCACGTTAGCTCCGCAACGATTATCGATACTCAGCATTTAGCTCTCAATGACATGACACGTGAAGTGTTAGAAGTATTCAATATCGTGCGCGAAATGCGCAAAGAAATCAGTCCAAAAGCTTTTAACAATTACGTAATCTCCATGACCCATGATGCTAGTCATGTAATGGAAGTTTTGTTCTTAGCACATCAAGCTGGTTTAGCCGGTTATAACGCCGGTGAGCCTTATTGTGATATTCATATCTCGCCATTATTTGAAACAATTGAAGATCTAAGCCACATCGTGCCTGTTACGTCGGCACTCTTTAACAACCCAACCTATCATGCCTTATTAAAGGCCTCGGGTAACCAACAAGAAATCATGTTGGGTTACTCAGATTCGGCCAAGGATGGTGGCAACTTATCTTCGGCTTGGAGCCTTTACCAAGCCCAGCAAAAAATCATGAAGCTAGCCGACGAATGTGGCGTTGAATGCCGTCTATTCCACGGTCGTGGCGGTACAATTGGACGTGGGGGCGGCCCTACCCACATTGCGATATTATCGCAACCTACGGGTACCGTACGTGGTTCGATCAAATTTACGGAACAAGGTGAAGTGCTATCTTACAAATACAGCAACTCTGAAACCGCCACCTATGAGCTCTCATTGGGTGTAACCGGTTTAATGAAAGCGAGTACCTGTTTAGTGAAGCCAGTCGCGCAAGATAATGAATCACACCTTGAAATCATGCATAACCTGGCTGAAAACGGTGAACACGCTTACCGTGAGTTAACTGATCACACTGAAGGCTTCTTTAAATTTTTCTATGAAGCAACGCCAGTAAATGAAATCGGGTTATTAAACATTGGTTCACGTCCGTCGCACCGTAAAAAAGGCAATTTATCAAAATCGTCTATCCGTGCTATTCCATGGGTTTTCGGCTGGGCACAAGCGCGCCTAACTTTCCCGGCTTGGTACGGAACGGGTTACGCCTTGAATAAATGGGCACAAGAAAATGGTGAAGAACAGCTCAAACAGATGTATGAGCAATGGCCTTTTTTCCGCGCACTATTAAGTAACATTCAAATGGCACTGTTTAAAACGGAGTTAAGAACGGGACAAGAGTACAGTGAAATTGCGCAGGACCAAGCTCAAGCTCAAACGATCTATAATATGATTGCAGATGAGCATAAACGCACGGTTTCTGGCTCCTTAGCTGTCAGTGGGAACCCATTTTTAATGGCTGAAACGCCAAACATTGCCGTTTCTCTGAAACGCCGTAATCCCTATTTGGATCCACTCAACCATATCCAAATTGTGTTACTAAAGCGTTATAAGTCAGAAAGCACAACCGAAGAAGAGCGCGATTTATGGCTCAAGCCTCTGCTTAATAGCATTAATGCCATTGCGGCCGGGATGCGTAATACTGGCTAAAAACCGACGTGTTTAAGGCACTAACAAAATGAGTTTTAAACTCGTAACGCTTCATTAATATCATAATTAATGAAGCGTTTTTTATTTTTATGGTTTCGAGTATAATGTGAGCCCGACCAAGATCGGAAGACTTGAATTAACGAACGGATAACGAGAATAGCATGCAAATTACCCTACTAAAATCCAAAATTCATCGAGTGACGACAACCCACTCAGAGTTGGACTATGAAGGCTCATGCGCGATTGACGGTCATCTACTTGATACCGCTGGTATCCGTGAGTATGAGCAGATTCAAATTTACAACATCCGCAACGGTGAACGTTTTACAACCTATGCGATTCGCGCTGAAGATAACTCCGGTATTATTTCAGTCAATGGTGCAGCCGCACACAAGGCAAATCCGGGGGATCTGCTGATTATTGCGACCTACTGTATGCTGGATGAAAAACAAGCGGAAAGCTATCAACCTGTCTTAGTTTATGTGGATGGTGATAATAGCATCAGCCATACTCGCAACTTTATAGCCAAACAGCTAAAAACGGCCGTATAAGTCCGCGGTTTTAGGCTTACTAGCAAACCACCAGGCCTGGTGGTTTCGCCAAGTTTATTTAAAGAGCTATTTTTTCGGTAAAGGCTCTATTAGTATCTCAACTCGTCGATTCATAGCATAATCAGACATTTGATCTCCTGTTGAAATTGGCTGTGTATCTGCCAAGCCTATTGCCATCGCCTGCTGTGGGTGAATCACGCCATCTCGGATAAATTGTTCAATCACCGCCGCCGCTCGTGCCGCAGATAACTCCCAGTTGGAGCGAAACCGCCCTCCTATTATAGGCAATCGATCACTGTGTCCCACCACCTTGATCTGAACATTGCCACGCAATAAGTTAGAAAATTTACGCAACATGGTTACAAATCGTGGCTGTAAATCAGCGCTACCTAAATCAAACGCGACCAACTCTGGGAACACCAACTGAATCCGTTGTTTATCAGGGTCAAATGACATCTGCAATTGTTGCTGATTTACCTCTTCGCTGTAGGTATCTTTCAAGGCTTCATAAATTTCTAGCAAAGAGCTAATTGGTTGGTTATCGGAGCCCATGTCGAAAATAGGCGGTGCAATCGGTCGAAAATAAGCCTCTTGAACCAGAGATAATTCTGCCGACTGAGTCAAGGTTTCGGTTAATGAACGCACAATCTGCTCGTATCGGTGTTGATCCACTTTTGATACGGTATAAAGCAGTACAAAAAATGCCAGCAACAGGGTAGCCATGTCAGCGTAGGTGACCAGCCAAGGCATTTTTTGACGGAATTTTTTAGGCATTTTCGACCTTTTTGGACGCCCCTGCTTCCAAATAGGAATGTAATAAGTCACGCATGATAGCCGGATTAACACCATTGGCAATGCAGTTAATCGCATCAATAATCATATGTTGACGATAGGACTCATCATGCGCCCAGGATTCAATCTTATCGGCCATGGGCAACGCAAATAAGTTTGCAATCAAAGCGCCGTACAAAGTGGTTAATAAAGCCACCGCCATTGCTGGACCAATAGTTTCTGGGTCACTTAAATAGGCTAACATTTGAATCAACCCGACCAACGTACCAATCATGCCAAAAGCAGGGGCGGCCTCACCAATCGCCCGAAATACACCCGAACTAGTATCGGCGACTTCATTAAACAAACTGCTTTTTTCTTTTAGCGTTTTTTGAACTAGATCTGCATCATAGCCATCTACCAGCATGCGTACACCATCCTGATAAAAAGCATTATCAATTTCTTTGTTTTCTAAGGCAAGCATCCCGCCTTTTCGAGACAAACGAATTAAATCTTCCGTTAAATCAATTAACTCAGATAAATCACGGGTCTCACTACGAATCTTGACGGCTTGAAATGACACACCAATCGCCGCAAAACTGTCCGCCATTGAAAAACGGATCATGGTCGCGGCTAGAGTCCCCCCCACTACAATCATCAGGCCTGGAATATTGAAAAATAAATTAAGGGATGAACCGGCCGACATCGCCATCGTGATAATGACAATCCCTGCTAATAAACCGATAAGAGTCGAAAAACTCATTCTATACACACCCTCTTGAGGTTAGGTGTTGAAACCAACCCTGACGTTTGTCTGAATTAACGATTAACTCAAATCAAGCTCTATATTATCCAACAAGCGCGTTGAACCCAGCCGCGCAACAGCTAGAATGGTCATCGTGTCTTGTCGCTGTGTAAGCTTTTGTAAACTGGCTGGATCAACTATCGCAATGTAATCCACCTGATCAAAACCATGACCAAGCAAATTCTGCATGGCGGCCTGCTCTAAGCTGGCAAAATCAATCTCGTCGATACTCGTCACGGCATGGGCAATTTGCTGTAATTCTAAGTATAACCTAGGCGCAATTTTGCGTTGATTTTCATTTAAAAATTGATTGCGTGAGCTCAACGCTAAGCCGTCTAGATCACGCTTTATCGGCGCCTTAATCAGCTCAATTGGCCAGTTTAAGTCCGCCACCATCTGATTTAAAACACACCACTGCTGATAATCTTTTTGTCCAAATATGGCGACATCCGGTTGCACCAAGTTAAACAACTTAGCGACGATGGTGGTCACACCATCAAAATGCCCCGGACGACTTGCCCCTTCCCAAACTCGACTGAGCTCTGGCGCGGCTAACACCTGTGTTTGAGTTTGACCTTGTCCATACATTTCCGTGACACTCGGTGCAAATAACGCATCACAACTAACCGAGCTTAACTTTGCCTTATCCGCTTCTAAAGTTCGAGGATAACGCTCATAGTCTTCGCCTTCGCCAAACTGCAAAGGATTCACAAACACGCTACTAACCACTTTATCGGCCTGTTGGGAAGCCAATTCAATCAAACTCAAATGCCCAGCATGTAAATTGCCCATAGTGGGTACAAACCCAACTCGCAAACCTGACTGTTTCCAAGACGTCACTTGTTGACGTAAAGCTTGAATGCTTGATAATTCAATCATGCTTTCATCTCATGAATCGCCGCCGGAAAACGTCGCTGACGCACCGCTTGTGCATAGCTCGCCATGGCTTCCTTAATGCTGCTTGAACCCTGTAAAAAGTTATGGCTAAAGCTTGGCGTATGACCTGGTGTTAATCCCAGAATATCGTAAACCACCAAAACCTGACCATCAGTATTAGCGCCTGCACCAATGCCAATCACCGGAATTTTTAAGGCTTGGCTAATGCGCTCGGCCAAAGTTGACGGCACGCACTCTAACACTAGCATATCGACCCCCGCTTCTTGCAAAGCTAAGGCTTCATCAAGCAAACGTTGTGCTTCTGATTCATCTCGACCTTGAACTCGGTAACCTTTCTTCAAAACCGACTGGGGTAGCAGGCCCAAATGGCCGCAAACCGGAACCCCCATTTGACTTAACGCCTTCACAAAGGCCAAAACCCGTGTGCCGCCCTCAAGCTTCACCATATCGGCACCGCCTTCTTTAATCAAACGCCCACTGGTTTGCAACACTTGCTCCAATGTGGCATCCGACATAAAGGGTAAGTCAGCAATGCACCAGGCCTGGTGCTGATTGCCACGCTGTACCATTTTGGTGTGATACACCATATCATCCACGCTGACAGATAATGTATTCTGGTGGCCTTGTACCACCATACCCAAAGAGTCACCCACTAACAGAACATCCACTTCCGCCTGAGCTGCCCAATGCGCAAAGGCAGCATCATAGGCCGTCAAGCACACAATAGGTTGTGACTGTTTTTTTAAGCTTTGAAAGTAAACCAAATTGCGTTTCATGTTTTACCTTTTACGTATCTAGTTGAGCTCAGTCGATGATGGTGACAAAATAAATGATTGATCTAACTGAGCCATTAATTCTTCAAGTCTTCCTAAGCCTGGCAAATGATCTTGAGGCCAAACTTGCGCCAGCGGAATCAGTACAAAGTCGCGTTGCGTCATGCAAGGATGCGGAATTACCAGCCCTGGTTGTTCGATCTGCTGGTCGGCATAAAGCAAAATATCCAAATCGATTAAACGCTCACCCCAATGACGCCGTTTAATCCGGCCTTGATTCTTCTCAATCGCCTGCAAGCAAACCAATAATGCCTCTGGCGTTAAACAGGTTTCACACACACACACCGCGTTAACAAAGTCCGGCTGATCTTGAGGCCCTTGAGGTTTAGAGCGCCATAAGTCTGACAAAGTAAGCTGCCGAATTGAATTCAACGCTTGCAGACTTTGTACGGCTGTATTAATTTGCTCAGCTGGATCTGCCAAATTGCTTCCCAACCCAATCGCGACTTGAAACCAAGGTTTATTCACTGGTATCCGAATCGCGCTTTCGACGATACATGTTACGCCCTGTCCGACGTCTTTTGGGAGCTCGTGCCGGTTTCTTTATCTCATTAGCGAACGCAATTTGTTCAATCGCGTCTTTTTCCTGGTATTCCGTCCACCAATTGAATAGCTCGGCCAACTCCAGTTCACCTGCGGCTAATCGAATACCAATAAAGTCATATGCCGCGCGAAAACGAGGGTGAGCACGCAACTGAGCGGCTCTAGCACCAAAACGCTTAGACAACCTGAACTGTAAACTCCAAATGTCACGAATTTGCGCCGTAAAGCGTTTAGGGATTGAAGTGCGTCGAATCTGCTGTTCCAATACATCGTTGGCCGCCGCAAACATCGCATCTTGCGGTGACATGTCCGAATCCAAGTGAATCTGACGACGCTGCATCATAGGTTCCCACAAAAATGCGGCAAACAAAAATGCCGGATTAACGGGCTTATCTTCCTGAATACGTTTATCGGTACTTTTTAGCGATTCAATCACCAGTTGACGCGGGAAATGCGCCACCTCGGTTCCCAACATAGCATCCGTTAATGGAAATAAATGCTTGAACAGATCATAATGACGCAGCTTTTCAAACACCTCGACGCCCACCCCACTATGAAAGAGTTTTAGCACCTCTTCAAACATACGCGCGTGCGACACATCTTCTAACAACGGCCCCAGTTCAAATAAAGGTTTCTCCGTTTTCGGCTCTATCGCAAATCCAAGTTTAGCGGCAAAACGTATGGCTCGAATCATACGAACGGGGTCTTCTCTATAGCGCGTCTTAGGGTCTCCAATTAAACGTAACTGCCCGGCTTTAATATCAGCCAGTCCACCCACATGATCCACAATTGAAAAGTCTTTAATATCGTAATACAACGCATTGACAGTAAAGTCGCGACGCCAAACATCTTCCTCTAAAGTGCCATAAACATTATCACGTAACACTCGACCCGCCGAATCGACTTGACGGTCTTTACCATGATCATCTCCTCCGCGAAAGGTGGCAACTTCGACAATTTGACGACCAAAACGTACATGCGCTAAACGAAACCGCCGGCCGATCAACTGACATTTATGTCTAAAAATGGACTTCACCTCTTCCGGTGAAGCATTGGTCACGACATCAAAATCCTTAGGTTCTAGACCCAATAATAAATCGCGCACCCCGCCACCGACTAAATAAGCATCATAGCCTGCACGCTTTAAGCCATACAGCACATCCAGTGCGGTTTTATCAATTGATTGTCTGGAAACTTTATGATCGTTACGAGAAATTCGATTATGGGACGGATGACCAGTAGCTTGACCTGACGAGACGGGGGCTTTACTCAAAAAGCGACGGATTTTTCGAAAAATTCTCTGCATCATTAGCATATTCAATTAGGGTTATAAAACGCCATTTTAGCAAGAGTTTGCTTCAATGTTTGGTTAAAAGTTGAGTTCGTTGTGCAAGCTTGACAATATCCGTTAAAATTAGCCTTAAGAATTCAAAAAAGGAAGCCAACGTGCCGAACAATATTGATGAAGTCCAAGCAGATCTGATTAAGCGTCTGAATTATTTTGAAAACTGGAAAGATCGCTATAAATACATTATCGACATGGGGAAACAGTTAGACACTATGCCTGAAGAATATAAAACCGAGGCCAACCGAATTCACGGCTGCCAATCGCAGGTTTGGATTCATATAGAAGAACGCGATGGCCGCCTCTACATGCAAGCCACTAGTGATGCGGCGATTGTCGCCGGTTTGATTGCCGTTTTGCTGCGTGTTTATTCTGGACGTACACCTAATGAAATCATCAATATGCCATTAGACTTTTTATCCCAAACTGGTTTATTGCAACATCTATCACCTAACCGTTCAACCGGCCTCTATCATATGATTAAACGTATCCAAGCTGAAGCTCAATCTCGCGTTTAAACAACCAATCCAGCTTCCGCATAAATAAAAAAAGCCCGCTTTAAATCATTAAAGCGGGCTTGATTAGAAAGCACCAGGCCTGGTGCTTTTATATTACCTAATTTCTCAATTAAGCAATTTTAAGCTCTTCTTGACGCGTCGCTTCTAAAGCCGCAATACGATCTTCTAAAGGCGGATGCGACATAAACAAAGCACCAAACTTGCTTGGACGATCTGAAATACCAAACGCCGCCAATTGATCTGGCAACTCGCCTGGCTGCATCGAACTTAGACGACGTAAAGCGGCGATCATGTTTTCTTTACCGGCTAAGTAAGCACCACCGTTGTCGGCATGAAACTCTCGACGGCGCGAGAACCACATGGTGATAATGCTCGCCAAAATACCGAAAATAATCTCGAAAATAAAGGACGCCACAAAATAACCAATCCCGTGGCCTTCTTCATTTTTAAGAATCACACGATCCACGAAATGACCGGCGACACGAGCAAAGAAAATAACAAAGGTGTTAACAACCCCTTGCAATAACGACATTGTAATCATGTCACCATTTGCAATATGCGCGACCTCATGAGCCAAAACGGCTTCCACCTCGTTACGTGCCATATGGCGTAATAAACCAGAGGAAACCGCAACCAGTGCTTTGTTTTTATTCATACCGGTTGCAAACGCATTTGGATCGGGTGCGTTATACACTGCGACTTCTGGGCGACCAATTCCGGCTTTATCAGCAAAACGATGAACCGTCTCAACCAACCATTTTTCATCCGCCGTAGTTGGGTTCTCAATGACCTGAGCCCCCGTCATTTTTTTGGCCATAAACTTTGACAAAGCCAAGGACACGAATGAACCAGCAAAACCAAACACCGCAGCAAATATTAATAGATTACCTAAGTCTAAATCGACACCGTTTGCTTGTAGTGTTGACCCCACTCCGAACAAACTTAGAACAATCGAAGCCACCGCTATGACCGCGATGTTCGTTAATAAAAATAAACCGATACGTTTCATGGATTGTTTTCCTCCTGTTAAAAACGCAATTGATAACTCAAAGTCGAAACCTTGCTCTAATATAAAGGTTTTTTATGGGCTTTCAAGACCCAATACACCGACTGTAGAATTTTTTCTTTTTTAACTCAGTTTTGCTTTTAACAACTCGTTGACCTGAGCCGGGTTAGCCTGGCCTTTGGATAATTTCATCACCTGCCCCACAAAAAAGCCAAACAACTTCTCCTGACCATTTTTATAGGCTTCTACTTGGCCAGCATTAGCCGCTAGTACGTCATCCACAATCTTTTCAATCGCACTCGTATCTGTAATTTGTTTTAGACCGTGTTTTTCAATGATCTCATCCGCCGAGCCTTCCCCCTGCCACATTGCATCAAACACCTGCTTTGCAATTTTGCCTGAGATGGTGTTGTCCATAATGCGTTTCACTAATCCGCTTAAAGCTTCCGCTTTAACCGGTGAATCTACAATGGACAAGCTTTCCCGGTTCAACGCTTTTGACAAATCACCTGTCATCCAGTTTGCGCATAATTTGGCATCCGCACCCTGTTTGACCATAGCCTCGTAATAAGCCGCCGTCGCTTGTGATGCCGTCAACTGATTCGCATCATAATCCGATAAACCATATTGCTCAACAAAGCGCGCGCGCATTTGCGCTGGCAATTCGGGTAAAGTTTGACGCACCGCATCGATATCTTCTTGCGTAATAATCACCGGCAACAAATCTGGGTCAGGAAAATAGCGGTAATCATTCGCTTCTTCTTTCGCACGCATGCTGCGTGTTTCATCACGATCAGCATCATATAAACGCGTTTCTTGCACAATCTTGCCGCCACTTTCCAGAATATCAATATGACGATCTAGCTCGTATGCAATCGCTTTTTCAATAAAACGGAAGGAGTTAATATTCTTAAGCTCGGTACGCGTACCAAAGGGTTCACCCGGTTTGCGAATTGAAATATTCACATCCACTCGGAATGAACCTTCTTGCATATTGCCATCGCAAATACCAATAAATTGAACCAACTCATGAATCGCTTTAGCGTAAGCAATCGCTTCATCAGCCGAGCGCATATCCGGCTCCGAAACGATTTCTAATAGCGGCGTACCAGATCGGTTCAGGTCGATACCGGTCATGCCATGAAAATCTTCATGCAAGGATTTACCGGCATCCTCTTCTAAATGGGCACGCGTAATGCCAATGTGTTTGGTTTCGCCATTTACGTCAATATCAATCGCACCGGTGGATACTACCGGCAATTCAAATTGTGATATTTGATAACCTTTAGGTGAATCAGGGTAAAAGTAATTTTTACGTGCAAACACCGATTTTTTGGGCAATTCAGCCCCCACCGCCAAACCAAATGCAATCGCCATTTCAACCGCTTTTTTATTTAAAACCGGCAACACTCCTGGCAAAGCCAAGTCAACCGCGCAAGCTTGAGTATTAGGCTCCGCCCCGTATGCGGTTGAGGCTCCTGAAAAAATCTTTGATTTTGTCGCCAGCTGCGCATGGATTTCTAGACCAATTACTGTTTCCCAACTCATGCTTGTCTCCCGCCTTCAATCCACTCTGGTGTTTGTTTATGCCAATCGGTCACTTGCTGATATTGGTGCGCGACATTTAAAATTTTAGCTTCACTAAAATACGGCCCCACTAAGTGCAGACCAACTGGTCGTTGATTCACAAATCCAGCCGGAACTGACATCGCAGGCAATCCGGCCAAGTTGACCGGTATAGTAAATAAATCAGCCAAATACATGCTAACTGGGTCATCGGTTTTTTCGCCCAGATTAAACGCAGGGGTTGGCGCGACTGGCCCTAAAATCACATCACAAGATTCAAACGCCTTAGTAAAATCATCTCTTACTAAACGACGTACTTTTTGGGCCTTTAAGTAATACGCATCGTAGTAACCTGCTGACAAAGCATAAGCGCCTACCATAATACGTCGTTTGACTTCTGCGCCAAAGCCTTCAGCGCGTGAACGTGTATATAAGTCGTTTAGATCTTTCGGATCCTCACAACGATAGCCATAACGTACACCATCAAAACGCGACAAATTAGAGGAAGCCTCAGCGGGGGCTAACACATAATAAGCCGACACGGCTAAATGTTGATTTGGCAAATGCACTTCAACCAACTCAGCGCCTTGTTTTTCCAGCTCAGCCATTGCATGCTTAATCACAGTCGCAACTTCTGGATCCAGACCTTCACCAAAGTATTCAGCCGGTACACCAATACGCAGACCTTTAATGGAGTCGTTTAAACTCGATGTATAGTCAACTTTATCCATTGTCAGGCTGGTTGAGTCGCGCTCATCAAACCCAACCATAGCATTCAATAACCAAGCATTGTCTTCCGCGCTACGGGCCATCGGGCCACCTTGGTCAAAACTAGAGGCATAGGAAATCATGCCAAAACGAGAAATCGCACCATAAGTCGGCTTGATACCACTAATGCCGCAAAACGAAGCCGGTTGACGAATTGAGCCACCCGTATCGGTGCCACTGGCAAAAGGCACCAGGCCTGCTGCCACAGCCGCCGCCGACCCACCAGATGAGCCGCCAGGAACTGCTTGTAAGTTCCACGGATTTTTGGTCGCGCCATAATAACTGGACTCAGTAGAAGAACCCATCGCAAACTCATCCATGTTGGTTTTACCTAAAATTGGCATATCCAGGGCTTTTAGTTGACTCACCACATGTGCATCATAAGGTGCAACAAAATTGTCCAACATTTTGGAGCCACAACTGGTTTTTATACCATCGGTACAAAAGATGTCTTTATGCGCCATCGGAATACCCGTTAATGGGTGCGCGTTGCCCTTGGCCAACTTAGCATCTGCCACTTCGGCCATCTGCAATGCTAGTTCAGGCGTGACAGTAACAAAACTGTTAATTTCAGAATCCAATGTTTCGATTCGATTTAAAAAATAACGTGTCAGTTCTACACTGCTCACTTTTTTGCTTTGCAAAAGTGCGCTTAATTCTTTTATTGATAAGTTATGCATGCTGTTAATCACTCAATTACCTGGGGAACAAGATAAAGTCCCGCTTCTGTAGAGGGGGCGTTGGCTTGATATTTTTCGCGCTGATTGCTCTCTGTCACCAAGTCTTCACGTAATCGTTGGGTTTGATCTAATGGATGAGCCATGGGCTCAACTCCAGATGTGTCAGCTTTTTCCAACTGCGCAAACACATCTAAAATATTTGATAGCTTGTTTCCAACTAACTCAAACTCAGCTGGTTCGACTGCAATTGCCGCCAATTGGGCAATTTTCTTAATTTCAGAGACTTGCAAAGACACCGTCTACTCCTCACATTCATGCGTACTATTTGACAGGTTTGTGTCGCGATAGGGGATTAAATTATTTACTTTAAAAAAACAAATAATCAGTTCGTGTTGACTCAATCGCAAAAGCATTATAAGTTACCACAGATGCACGATTCGCACAAAATTTGCCATTGATAGAAACTCCATCACTCGCAAAAAACGGACACTTTGCACAAAAATTCAAAAAAATAGGCTTTTTTGTCGTACTTGACATGCAAATTATAAAAAATCCGTTTTTATTTGGTATAAAATACCAGCACTAATTTTGAACCTTTTTTAGGATAAACCCATGTTTCGAAAAATTCTCGGCCTTTTCTCTAATGATCTATCTATTGACCTTGGTACAGCCAACACTTTAATTTATGCACGCGGCCAAGGCATCCTTTTAAATGAACCTTCTGTGGTGGCAATTCGTGATAATGGTCGCGGAAACCGCAGTATTGTGGCCGTCGGGAATGAAGCGAAACAAATGCTCGGACGTACACCAGGCAACATTCAAGCGATTCGCCCACTTAAAGATGGGGTGATTGCCGACTTCCACGTAACTGAAAAAATGTTACAAGCGTTTATTCGTAAAGTTCATGAAGCCAAATTCTTCCAACCCAGCCCGCGCGTATTAGTTTGTGTGCCCTGCGGCTCTACCCAAGTTGAACGCCGCGCAATCCGCGAGTCTGCAGCGGGCGCAGGTGCCCGTCAGGTTTTCTTAATTGAAGAACCGATGGCCGCTGCGATTGGGGCCGGTATGCCCGTTAGCGAGGCTAGTGGTTCGATGGTCGTTGATATCGGTGGCGGTACAACCGAAGTCGCTACACTGTCATTAAACGGTATTGTTTATTCCGACTCGGTAAAAGTTGGGGGAGACCGTTTTGACGATGCGATTATCAAGTTTGTACGTCGTAACTACGGCATGCTAATTGGTGAAGCTAGTGCCGAAAAAATTAAACATGAAATTGGCACAGCCTATTACGAACCAGAACCAAAAACCATTGAAGTACGTGGTCGCAACTTGGCAGAAGGTGTTCCAAGAAGCTTTGTATTAAACAGCAATGAAATTCTAGAAGCTTTGCAAGAACCTTTATCTGCCATCGTTGGTGCCGTACGCAGTGCACTGGAGCGTACACCACCAGAATTAGGTGCTGACGTCGCCGAACACGGCATCGTCTTGACCGGTGGTGGCTCTCTACTTCGCAACTTAAGCACACGTTTAAGCGAAGAAACAGGCGTTCCAGTGATTGTTGCAGATGACCCATTAACTTGCGTGGCCCGTGGTGGTGGACGTGCGCTAGAGTTGATGGATGAAAAAGGTATGGACGTATTCTCGCACGACTAATCTCGTGCCCAGAAACTAAGCTAGGAGCCCTCCCATTAGCCTTAACGCCACACCACCCCAGCAAGACGGACTCCACTTTGTTACGGTGTTCATCTTAAGTATTTTCTTAATGGCCTCTGACTACTATGGTCAATACATGGGGTCATTCCGTAATGTCATCACTACCACACTTGAACCCCTAGAAAGAGTGGCCGATCTACCGGTACAGGCTCACCATTGGTATATGCAAGGTGTAACTGACCTGGCCTTACTCGAAAACGAACTCCTGCAAGTTAAAACAGAAAACCTGATGCTCAAAGCTCGTTTGCAGCGTCTGGATAGCTTAGAACTTGAGCTTGATCGCCTTCAACGCCTACTCGGAACTACCGGCCGCATGAGCACCCAATCTTTGCGGGTCGCAAGTGTGCTTTATTATAGTTCCAGCCCGGTATCTCAGTACCTAACCATCAATAAAGGCAGCATGGATGGCGTAAAAACCAATCAATCCATAATTGATGCTTATGGAGTACTCGGGCAAGTAACCAGCCTTACCCCCACTACTAGTCGAGTTTTATTGATTACGGACCCAGATCATCAACTACCAGTACGCGTACAAAGAACGGGCCAACGAGGGATCTTAACAGGCTTAGGTCATGACAAACTCAACCTTGATTTTGTACCGCTTTCGAGTCGTGTCGAGGTAGGTGACATTTTAGTTACGTCAGGGTTAGGTGGCGTGTTCCCTTCAGGCTATCCAGCCGCCGAGGTAACCCAAGTCATTCAAAGCCCTGGTATGAGCTATTTAACAATTAAAGCTAAGCCCTTAAGTGATATTAACAGCAGTTATGAAGTGCTGGTGTTATCCAATTCGCGAGACGAGAATGAGTGATAAATATCAAGAAATCGAATTACACCAAGTCCGCTGGTTAGTGATCAGCAGCTATCTGGTAGGAATTATTTTTAATATCTTCGCGCTAAGAGAGACCCTTCTTATCATTTTGCCACCGTTAGGTTTGATGCTGGTCTTGTTTTGGAGTGTACAGCTTTTACGTAACACCCATTTAATTACAGCATTTCTGATAGGCCTGTTATACGATGGTCTATATCAAACGTTACTAGGCAGTCACTCAATTCTCTTTGTTTTATTAACCTTTTTCATGTTACGAATGCGGTTAAGATTCCGCAGTTATCGTTTGTGGCAACAAGGCGTAGTAATTGGCTTCTATATGGGCGCTTATCAGTTACTACACCACTTTTTCTTTTCACCGACACTCACGGAACAAACCGCATTACTCTACTGGTTAATGCCGTTTTTCAGTGCTGTTATTTGGCCAGGCCTGGTGGTTTTAATGCGTGGACTATCTAATCGCATCTCGACTATTTAAATACGGACAACATGAATAACCTTACGTTCGACGAAACTCAATCCCGCATTCGACAGAAAGCCATGTTTACAAATCGCTTACTGTTTGCTGGGTTAATAGTATTTGCGGTATTTTGTCTATTCATGGCTCGAATGGCTTACCTACAATGGTTTAACCACGAAGAATATTTAGGCTTGTCAGAGGGTAACCGAATCTCGGTCGAACCCCTCGCACCTGAGCGCGGCAAAATATACGATAGAAATGGTGTTATCTTGGTCGACAACCAGCCAGTTTATTCCTTATCGTTTATGCGCGAATCAATTTATGATATTGATTACACCATCAACGCGATTCAAGAACTGTTACCGTCCATTCGCCCAGAAACACTTGCGCAATTTAAGACCCGCTTAAAACGAACACCTCGCCACCGAGCTATTATCTTACCCTATACACTAGATGAATCTGAAGCAGCGCGCTTTGCTGTTAACAGTTATCGCTTTTCTGGAATTGCGTTAAATGCTCGCCTTAAGCGGGTTTATACTCAAAATAAGTCAGCCGTGCATTTGCTGGGGTACGTCGGGAGAATCAGCCAACAAGACAACCTAAGCATTGATCGCAGTCGCTACCGTGGTACAGATATCGTTGGAAAAACGGGGATTGAGCATTTTTATGAAGACAAGCTACAAGGTTATCCTGGCTTGCAGCGTATCGAAACCAACGCACAAGGCCGAACGATCAGAAGCCTGGAAACCATTCCCCCTACCTCCGGCGAAAACTTGACCTTAACCATAGATATTAGACTGCAAAAATATCTAGAAAACTTATTCGAGGGTCGACGTGGAGCGGCCGTGGCAATTGATCCCGAAAACGGTGAAATTTTGGCCTTTGTCAGCAGCCCCATGTATAACCCCAATTTGTTTGTAGATGGCATTAGCCATACTAATTACAATTCTCTATTACATGACCGCAATAAGCCATTGATTAATCGAGCATCACGTGGGCAATACCCTCCAGGCTCAACTACCAAACCATTTATTGGCCTAGGCGCTTTAGAGCAAGGCTTCACTACCATGAGTGAGTCGATATTCGATCCTGGTTATTTTGAATACCAAAACCGCCGTTACCGCAACTGGCGACGAGACGGTCATGGCTGGGCGGATTTGAAACGTTCGATTGTCGAGTCGGTAGACACTTACTATTACAAATTAAGCCTGGATATGGGCATCGACTCTATTCATGACATACTGGCGCCTTTTGGATTTGGCTCACAAACTGGAGTTGATATTCCCGGCGAAGCAAACGGGATCTTGCCATCCCAAGCCTGGAAAATGGCTACCTACGGTAAGGCTTGGTTCCGAGGTGAAACTATTATTTCTTCGATAGGGCAAGGCTTTAATTTGGCCACTCCATTACAGCTGGCAAAAGCCGCATCTATTCTAGCGAACCGAGGACGCATTATTAATCCTCATGCCCTAAAAGGCCAATCACATGAATCGCCCGAACAGATCCCAATTAAAAACCGTGAGCATTGGGAGTACATAATTGATGCCATGACAGATGCCGTTCATACGCCTCGAGGTACCGCTTGGAGTTCTGGTCGTCACATCACAGGCTATAAAATTGCCGGCAAAACCGGTACGGCTCAAGTATTCAGCTTAAACGATGGCGAGTACAACGAAGAAGAGCTCGATAAACGTTTACACGATCACTCATTATTTATTGGCTTTGGCCCTGTCACTCGTCCAAAAATCGCAATCAGCGTCATTGTTGAGAACGCCGGTGGAGGAAGCCGTGTGGCCGCACCGCTTGCACTTCAAGCCATGAACCATTATATAAAAGAGTTACAGTAACATGATCCACTCACTTACCTCATCAACCGATTCGCTGTATGTTACGCCGAAAAGTTGGCTACAAAAACTGCACATTGACGGATGGTTGCTACTTGGTTTAGTACTTCTATTATCAACCAGTTTGTTGACCGTTTTCAGCGCGTCAGGCGGCGATTGGCACACGACTCAACAGCATGGATTTCGTATTTTATTTGCGTTAGGACTCATGCTGGCCGTCGCTCAAATCTCGCCCTCAAATCTCGCCCTTATTACCCCTTGGGCTTTTTTAATTGGTTTGCTCATGCTTGTTGCCGTACTCCTATTTGGTGACATGGGAAAAGGCGCGCAGCGCTGGTTGGATTTTGGCTTTGTGCGTTTTCAACCGTCTGAACTAATGAAACTTGCATTACCGATGATGGTAGCCTGGTTGTTTGCCTATAGCGACTTCCCTGCTCCTGCCAGTCGTTTTATTATGGGACTGGTCATTGTTGCGGTGACCGCTAGCTTAATTGTCGTGCAGCCGGATTTAGGCACCTCGATCTTGATCGCAATGAGTGGTTTATTTGTTATTTTCTTTGCAGGATTGCCCTGGAAAATTATTATTGGTGCGCTGGCTGCCCTAGCTGTAAGCATGCCGATAGCTTGGAATTTTATGCATGCGTATCAAAAGCAGCGTGTTTTAACCTTTATGAACCCTGAATCTGACCCACTCGGCAGTGGCTACCATATTATCCAATCGAAAATAGCAATTGGCTCTGGTGGCATTGATGGAAAAGGATTTATGGGAAGTACTCAAGCTCACCTTGAGTTTTTGCCCGAAAGTACCACCGACTTTATCTTCTCTGTATTCGCCGAAGAATTCGGTTTAATTGGTGTTGCAGTGCTTTTAAGCCTCTACAGTTTTGTACTAATTCGAGGTTTGATGATCGCTTATTTTGCCCAAAATAATTTCAGCAGATTGGTTGCAGGTAGCTTTACGATGACCTTATTTATTTATATTACGGTCAACATTGGCATGGTAAGTGGCCTACTCCCAGTAGTGGGCCTCCCCCTGCCTCTTGTAAGTTACGGTGGTAGCTCTATGGTCACACTTATGATCAGTTTTGGCATCTTAATGTCGATTCACACACACAAAAAAATGTTGACCGATTGAAACTAGAATTGCTAGACAAAGGTTTTGATTTGCAGGCTTTTGTGATAAATTAAGCTAATTCTTTAACTTGATAATTTAATGGCAAATATTCCCTCTATGAAAGCTTCGTTTTACAAACTGTTTTTTGTTTTACTCGCCCTGACATTGAGCACTGCAAAGGCTCACGCTAATACACCATTTGTGTCTCCAGTTCCGCCTTCTATCGCGGGAACGGCCCACTTTGTGATGGATTATCATAGCGGCGCCATCATCACCGAAAAAGACCCAGACATGCAAATAGAGCCAGCCAGCCTAACTAAAATCATGACGGGTTATGTGGTATTTAACGAGCTTAAATTAGGTCGCATACAAATGGCTGATATGGTGACCATCAGCAAAAAAGCTTGGCGCATGCCCGGTTCCAGAATGTTTATAGAAGTGGGTAAACAAGTATCGGTCGAAGACTTAATTAAAGGCATGGTGATTCAATCCGGTAATGATGCCAGTGTGGCCTTGGCTGAACACATTGCACGTACTGAAGAAAACTTTGCAGACATTATGAACCAGTATGCTGAGCAACTCGGCATGACAAATACACACTTTGTTAATGCGACAGGCTTACCCGATCCGGCTCATTTAACTACGGCACGTGATCTAAGCATCTTAACCAAAGCCTTAATTCGTGACTTCCCAGATTTTTATCCTTGGTACTCTGAGAAACGCTTCACCTTTAACGGTATCACCCAATACAACCGTAACCGTCTTCTATGGCAGGATCCGACAGTAGATGGTTTAAAAACAGGTCATACTGAATCAGCCGGTTATTGCCTAGTTTCATCTGCTAAACGAAATGACATGCGAGTAATTGCGATTGTAGTAGGCACAGACAGTGCTACTCAGCGCGTTTCAGAAAGTCAAAAACTATTAAACTATGCCTTCCGTTTTTTCGAAACACATAAGTTATTTGAAGGCTCACAACGCTTAGTTGATGCTCGTATCTGGGGCGGAGAACGCGACACACTTGGCGTAGGTTTAGCTGACGAATTATTTGTTACCGTACCACGTGGTCAATATCAAAACTTAAAAGTAGAAACTTCACTACCACCACAAGTTAACGCACCAGTGCAACATGGTGACAACATAGGTCAATTAGTGATTAATTTGAACGATCAAGTTTTACTTGAGAAGCCTTTAATTGCCTTGTCTGCAATTGAAGAAGGATCTTTTTTCAAAAAGCTATTTGATCGTATCAAACTATTTTTTCAAAACTTATTCGGATGGCTCTAATCTGACATGAACCCACAAATCGTCTACTTAGATGGCGAGTTTATGCCGATGAATGAGGCCCGCGTATCCCCCATGGATCGCGGGTTTTTATTTGGTGATGGCGTGTACGAAGTCATACCGGTATATCAACGCCAAGTATTTGAATGGGCGGCGCATTTAGCCCGCCTAAAGTACTCTTTAAAAGCGACCTCTATAAACAATCCATTGAGTGACGAGGCCTGGTTAGATATGATCAACCAGTTGATTAAACGCCACGACTGGGCTGATCAGTTCATCTACTTGCAAGTTAGCCGTGGTGTGCAAATCCCACGTGACCACATGCCCGCCGCCGATTTAACACCAACAGTCTATGCTTACACCAATCCACTTAAACCCGTAGCGGATCACATCCTCCAACACGGCATTAAAGTGATTAGCCTAGAAGATATACGCTGGCTACGTTGTGACATCAAAGCCTTAACACTATTACCCAATGTCATGGCCAAACTTCAGGCTCAAGCGGCCGGTGTAGATGACGTGATTTTGGTGCGTGCCGACGGTAGCGTTAGTGAAGGTTCGGCGAGCAACTTGTTTATGGTGAAAGATCAAACCCTGATCACCCCTCCCAACTCACACAAAATTTTGCCAGGTATTACGCGCCTAGTGATTGAAAAACTCGCACGGCGTCACCATATTGATTTAATCGAGCGAGACATTCAACAAGATGAACTCAATTCAGCGGATGAGCTTTGGTTAACCAGTTCAACCAAAGAAGCATTGCCGATTACACAATTGAATGGTCAAGCGGTCGGTTCTGGTAAGCCTGGGTCCGTTTGGCAAACATTACGCCAACACTACCAAGCTTATAAAAACGAAATTTTAAACCCAAACTAAGACTATGACTGATTTACACCACCCAGATATTGATACCTTAATTGAATTCCCTTGTGATTTTGAGCTCAAGGCCATGGGGCGTCACTGTGAAGAATTTATTGACCTAGTATTCAATATCACCCAAAAACACGTGCCCGATGCCAGCCGAGAAAATATTCGCCTTAACGAATCCAAAGGCAGCAAGTTTGTGTCGGTAAAAATCAAATTTTACGCCACTCACATTAACCAAATCCACGGTATTTACGGCGATTTGAACGAGCACCCAGACGTGCTTATGACACTGTAAAAAGCACCAGGACTGGTGATGAGCATTGAGATAAAAAACCTAGGGTTGCAAGACTATCAATCCACTTGGCAAGCCATGCAAGATTTCACCGCCCAGCGTCACGTCGATACACCTGACCAAATCTGGCTAGTTGAACATCCGCCGGTGTATACCCAAGGCCTAAATGGCCAGCCAGAACATATCCAACAATCCTTAGGCGATATTCCACTCGTGCAATCCGATCGTGGCGGCCAAATCACCTATCACGCCCCTGGTCAGTTGATTGTTTATACGCTGATTGATCTCAAGCGCCGTCATCTTGGCGTAAGAGCCTTAGTCAGCTTGCTTGAAAATGCCTGTATCGCCCAGCTCACGGAACTTGGGATTTCAGCGCAATCTAGGAAAGACGCCCCCGGCATTTATGTTAATAGCCAAAAAATTGCTTCACTGGGTTTAAAAATTAAACGCCAATGCAGTTATCATGGCCTGGCCTTAAACGTCAATATGGACTTAAGTCCATTTCAACGCATTACCCCTTGTGGGTTGAGTGGTATGCAAATGACTCAGGTCAGCCTGTACAACTCAGAACAAACGGTTCAAAGCCTCGCACCAGGCCTGGTAGATCGCATTCAGCACGGCCTATTAAATTGGCCTATAATAAGCCATCATTTAAACAACGAAAAAACACAACCCCATCCGATTAGATAGGTTGTTCTGGTGAATAGAATGCAGCAAATACAAGAAATATCTTTGGATCAAATTACCGGTTTAAAAGCGCGCAATGCGGCGATGAGTAAAGGCGAATACAAAACTAAATCGCTCAAGCATCGTCCCGATCCTGAGCGTGAACGCCTTGCCAAGCCTAGTTGGATTCGCGCCAAGCTGCCCAAAGCCAAAGATATTCACCGCATCGCCGAGCTCAAAAGCATCTTGCGCGAAAATAAATTGCACACAGTTTGTGAGGAAGCCTCTTGCCCAAACTTAGGTGAATGTTTTGGCCACGGCACCGCGACCTTTATGATTATGGGCGATATTTGCACGCGTAAGTGCCCCTTCTGCGATGTTACGCACGGCCGACCAAAACCGTTAGATTCCAACGAACCCATGCATATGGCGAAAACCATCCAAGCAATGAAACTTAGATATGTCGTAATCACATCGGTTGATCGTGATGATCTGCGCGACGGCGGTGCCCAACACTTTCTCGATTGTATTCAAGCGGTACGCCAACACGCCCCACAAACCGAAATCGAAACACTGGTACCGGACTTTCGTGGTCGTTTAAGTGTGGCGCTCGATACCTTAAGTATCGCCCCGCCTGATGTGCTTAACCACAACCTTGAAACCGTACCAAGCTTATATGAACAAGCACGTCCAGGCGCAGACTATCAAGCCTCGCTAGATCTGCTTCAACGCTTCAAACAAACGAACCCACAGGTCAAAACCAAGTCTGGCTTAATGGTGGGGTTAGGCGAAAGTTTTGCTGAAATGGTTCAGGTTTTAAAAGACCTACGCGCGCACCAAGTCGACATGCTAACCGTTGGCCAGTATTTACAACCCAGCCTACACCACTTAGCGGTCGAACGTTATTGGACACCAGACGAATTCAAACAACTCGAAATTAAAGCTTACGAATTAGGCTTTACGCATGTGGCTTGCGGCCCGATGGTTCGGTCGTCTTACCATGCTGATTTACAGGCGAAAGGTGAATATAAATGATTCAAGATGTCATGACACGCTCGCATGCCGATGCGATTCAACGCTTTTTATTTCAAGAGCATGATATTCGTGGTCAGCATATTCATTTAAGCCAGGCCTGGCAGTCGATGCTTGCCGATCGGCATTACCCGCTGGTATTGGTTAAATTATTAGGTGAACTCACGGCTTTTGCTGCTTTGCTGGCGAATGGCTTAAAACACCCCGGCCGCATCATTTTGCAAGTGCAAGGTCAAGGACCGGTCAACTTACTAGTAGTCGAAGTGACGCATGAACTTAAACTCAAAGGCCTAGCTAAAACCAACGCGCCGATTACCGACCAGCTTTCAGCTAATGAGCTACTAGGCGAGGGCCAGATATTAGTTACACTAGAAAACAGCTTAAACGATCATTTATACCAATCTTACGTGCCGCGCGAAGGCGAACAGCTAATTGAGGCCTTGCAGAATTTTTTAAGCCAGTCTGAACAGCTTGACTCAAAGTTAGCGATTGAAGTCAGTGAACAGGCAATTGGTGGGCTGTATCTGCAAAAAATGCCACAGACTGACGCGCACGATGAAGATGCTTGGGATCGGATTAGCCATCTAGCCAGCACGCTTAAAGCCGATGAGTTATTAGATTTGGACACCCCCATCTTATTAACAAGGTTGTTTCATGAAGAAGTGGTTGAGCTTTACGAACCGAAAGAAGCTGAGTACGAATGCATTCAAGACCGCCAACGTATCGCAACGATGATTCAATCTCTAGGCGAACAAGAAGCCCGCCAAATTCTAGCGGATGAAGGTGAAATTGTGGTGTTTAACGATATGTGCAACTATCACGAGCGCTTTAGTGCAGCCGATATTGACGAGTTATTTAAGTCTCATTAATAGTCTCAAACTTTGCTTTGCCAGTTTTGCACTGGCAAAGCACCAGGCCTGCTGTCTAGTCAGCTAAGTCTCGAGTAAATACCCAGTCTTTTTCAGATGAGAGCTGCGGCGCAAACTTATAACCGGCATAATCAAAATACTTCAAATCTTCTGCATTTTCGATTTTATGATCGATTGCATAACGCACCATTAAACCCCGCGCTTTTTTGGCATAAAAACTGATGATTTTGTACTCACCCTTTTTTAAGTCCTTAAAGATGGGTGTCACCACCGACGCGTCCAATAACTTAGGTTTGACCGCTTTAAAATATTCATTCGACGCTAAATTCACCACTGGCTTACCGGCTTGCGTCAGCGTTTTATTCAAGGACTGAGTCAGGCTTTCCCCCCAAAACGCATATAAGTTCTTACCTTTTGGGTTGGCCAATTTCGTACCCATTTCTAAACGATAAGGCCGCATTAAGTCTAACGGTTTTAACAAGCCATATAAGCCCGACAAAATACGCAAATGAGTTTGAGCGTAAGCTAAGCCTTTATTATCCAAACTCGCCGCATCCAGCCCTTGATACACATCACCTTTAAACATGAAGATCGCTTGTTTTGAGACCTCATCGCTATCCGATGGTTTGCACCAAGCCTGGTTGCGATCAAAATTCAATTGCGCCAAATCATCGCTAATATGCATCAACTGACTCAAGTCTCTAGGCTCTAATGGCTTAACAACTTGCATTAACTCAGCCGATTGGCTTAGAAAATCCGCTTGGGTAAAATCCACATCAGCCGGTCGGGCCGATTCATCAAGCGCCTTGGCCGGGGAAATCAACATCAACATCTTTTGTCTCCAAAATCACTATAAAACGCTAGCAGGCATGGCCTAAAAACTAAATACATTAAGCTTTCGGTGCGAAACCCTGAGCTTCTAAAAAATGGCGTAAATTCATAATATCATCTTTGCCTTCAATATCATGACCATGATGCGGCGTACTAATCACCAATTCGGCACCATTTATTACAATTTTTGCGCGTCCGTGATGAGACGTATCAATCGTGGCGCCAAAATGTTCTAAAGCGGAGGATAATTTCTTCCAATCAATATTCGCCGCCATCGGATGCGCAAAGATTTTTCCAATAACAACATCATGTTTGTGGCTCATGGTTCGCTCCTAAATTATTGCGGCCAACCTCTAAATTGACTTACTTTTTTTATTATATCACCAGCTCAAAGCCATACCGCAGCTTTGCTGCTCTATAAAGAACGCAAGTCGTTGTGATTTTAGGCGAGGTTTGTTAGTCTTGTCGGCCAACAAAAAAACAAGGAAAGGGTTATGCGTTTAGCAATCGGACTGACCAGCTTAATCATCAGTCAATCGGCCTTAGCCATCGTGAATATTGAAAATCTAAGAATGGATGAAACTCAAGCTGGATGGGGTACTTCGACAACCCTCGGCGCCAATGGAAAGCGCGGTAATACAGAAGAGGATAATTTTTCAATCTCGGGCGGCATTCAGCATATTTCTGACAACTTAAAAAGACGCGATTTATTATTATACGATGCTGGTCAAAGCCAATCTAAAGGCGAAACCTACTCAGAATCTTACTTTGCGCATTACCGTCATACCGAGCAGCTTACCCATAAATGGGCTTGGGAAACTTTTTTGCAACACGAAAGTGAGCCCTTAAGTAATGACAGCCTGCGTAATTTAGTGGGTATGAACGCTCGTTACCGTCTAAACGCTTTTCCATTTAACGGATTTGGTGGTGTTGGTCTAATGTATGAAGAACGCTCCATTGAACTTTTGGGAGAGAAGATAGAAGATACTGGCACGCGCTTTAACTTCTACCTTGATTCCAAGTATCGTCTAAGCGATAACACCGACTGGAAAATCAGTTTATATGCACAACCTAAAACGGACGACTTCAGCAATTTGCGTACAGTGACCAGTACAGGCTTAACCACACGCATTAACAGCGTGTTTGCCTTTACGCTGGATGCCGCTTATACCCATGATTCGGAGCCTCTCACCGATCAAGAAAATTATGATTTTTCTTATACAACAGGGATTAATATCCGATTCTAAAACACTCTCTCACGAAGCCGGCTATTTGGCCGCTTCGCGATCCGCAATAACCGATTCAATTTGTTCTAAACGTTCAAGTGTGCCTACATCACTCCATAAACCAGGATATACCTCACCGGTGACCAACCCAGCTTGCATCGCTTCACGCAAAATCGGAGCCAAAGCCAAGCGTTGGGCTGGCATGTTTTTGAATAAGTCTGGGTGAATTAAGCTGATGCCTGCAAATGTCCAGTCGCCCTGCGATTCAACTTTACCCTGCTGACTAAGTCCAAAATCCCCTTTTGACTTAAACTCAGGCGTCGGTACTAATACCAAGTGTGCCAAGCAGCCAGGGGCTAATTTAGTCGGCAAACACGCAAAGTCCATCTCGGTATAAACATCGCCATTAATCACCAAAAAAGCCTCGCTACCTAACAAAGGTAAAGCCTGAATAATGCCCCCCGCTGTTTCGAGTCCGCCTACCGGTTCAGCCGAATACACAATGGGTAAGCCAAATTGATCACCTTGTCCGAATGCTTGCTCAAATTGCTCGCCTAACCAGGCATGGTTAATAACCAAACCCTCCACTTCTAATAACGCCAATTTTTCGATATGGTATTGAATCAAAGGTTTGCCAGCAACGGGTATGAGTGGTTTAGGCGTTTTATCTGTTAAGGGGCGTAAACGCTCTCCACGCCCTGCAGCTAGAATCATCGCCTTCATTATTTAGCTTCTCCGATTCGAGATACGAGTTTTTGTGTCCAGTTCACTAAATCTCGCATTTCATTATAGTGTGACCCTACTTCGGTGATGTAGTTTAAGGTCGCCGGGATATCGTTTAAATAGCCGTCCTTGCCATCTCTATGAAACAAACGCGCAAAAATACCTGCGGCTTTTAGGTGGCGCTGAATTCCCATTAAATCCATAGACTTAGCAAAACCAGACCATTCCGACTGGGTTAAACGACCAGCCTGGCAAAGCATCAAAAAATATTGTCTTTGCCATTCGCGCACTTGCTCGGCGGGCCATACGATATAACAATCCCGCAATAAAGACACGGCGTCATAGGTTAACGCGCCATGCACCGCGTCCTGAAAGTCCAAAATCCCCGGATTGCGCTGTTCGGTTAGCATTAAGTTTCGGCTATGATAATCGCGATGCACATAAACTTGAGGCTGAGCCAGTGCAGATTCCACCAAGCGATGTTTGACCGACAACCAGGCCTGGTGCTCTAATTTATTCATGCCAAGGTCGCAATGACGTTCGCCCAGCCAGTCGGTAAACAAGTCCATTTCGCGATTAAGCAAGGCGGCATCGTAAATCGGCAAATGCGAACTTTTGGCTTGGGTTTGCAGCACCACTAAGGCACGCAAAGCATCCGTGTAATAGGTTTCGGCATTCGACTCGTTTAAGACTGATAAATAAGTGGTTGATCCTAAATCGGTCAATAATAAAAAGCCTCGCGTTAAATCCTGCTCGAGAACTTTAGGCACATGTAAACCCAGCGCATCCAATTCGGCCGATACCGCAATAAAGGGACGACAATCTTCCTGTTCAGGTGGCGCATCCATAATAATAAAGCTTTGCTGTTGGGTTGGGTCGTTAAATCGAACTCTAAAATAACGCCGAAAACTGGCATCACTCGAGGCCGATTCCGGCAAAGACAACTCACCTTGTTTAAAACGGCTCAAACCCGCTAACCAGGTTTGCATTTGTTCAAATCTTAAATCCATAAACTCTGCTTTTAAATGACGGCGATGATTCGCTAAATCGGCTAGGCAAGAAAATACACTTTCTAACCTAATTTTCAGACTTAATAAAGCCTCTATTAGACAACGAACTCAGGTAGAATAATCGGCTAAGTCGCCAATTAGATAATTTTGCCTTTAGAATGTCAATTTTTTCCAAGTTATCCCTTGTTTGGTTTGCGCTCACCACTAGCAGTTTGGCGTATTCCCAAACCGCTCAGTTAATGCCAAGTCCAGATAACCCTTGTCTACCGGAGTGGATTGCTACCCCGCAAACCCTACCGCCATCTGGTTCGTTGACTCAAGTGGAAGGCGACCAATTACTTCAAACCCAGTCTAATCAAATCACCCTAACCGGTCACGTACGTTTATCAGAACCAGGCCTGGTGGTATTAAGCAATCAATTATTTTATGATCGAGATAACCAACATATTCGTGCGTTTGGTCAGGTTGAACTTCACCAGAAAAATACTATCTTATTAGGCGAGCAAGCGGAATTCAATCAGTCCAACCAAATCGGTTTCATAAATCAAGTTCAATACCAACTTTCTGAAAGCCGCGCTCATGGATCCGCAGAACGTCTAGAGTTTAATCAAACTAAACGCATCAGCCACTTAAACCAAGCCAGCTTTACTACCTGCCCATTAACCGATCCGGCTTGGAACATGCACTTTGGCGAATTAGAAATTAATGACCCTAAACGCCGCTTGTACGGTTATAACACCTGGCTTGAATTCAAAGGTGTACCCATTTTTTACACGCCCTACATTGATATTCCGTTGGATGATCGAGCCAGCGGTTTTTTATTCCCCTACATCGGCAACCATAAAACCGCGGCTCAAAGTCAGCCAGAACCTCTATCGGTGGTCGCCGCGCCCTACTATTTTAATATCGCCCCCAATATGGATGACACCCTCACCTTAATAGGCATTCAAGATCGTGGTGTGGTGTTGGACAATGAGTTTCGCTATTTGCAGCCCAACCATAGCGGCGAACTGCAATTTAGCCTACTGCAAGATCAACTCGCCAATAGTGAAGGCTTACGTTATGTTGATCGCAGTGGCGACATCATCACCGAACAACCGCTTTCTGAACGCTGGCGTATCAGCTACGCAGGCCGCCAAAACTGGGGCGCCGGTTTTAGTTCAAGCTTAAACTGGCAAGAAGTATCTGACCCGGATTTCTATAACGATATTCCACTCTCATTTACGGCCTCCGAGTCTCGTATTGGTTCACAAACCACCACCATTAACCGAAGTGCGCGTTTAAGTTTTAACCGCGGACCAATACAAGCTCATATTCAACACTATGGCTATTTGCCCTTACGAAATGGTGAGCGTAACTATCTCGAGAAAACGCCCGAAGTTGGATTTAATCTGGGTCAGAGTTTCGGTGCTGTTCGTACCAATCTATATTTAGAAACGACTGAATTTAAACGTTATGACGGCTTTAATGACTTCTTGGAAGATGGCCATGTCAGTGGACAAACCTCTACCGGTGTCATGGGACGGCGTAGTTTAGCGATACCCAGCCTTCAATACCAATTAAACCGCCCCTATGCGCGCCTGCAAGCACAAGTACAAGCCAACTACCGTGAATACGATCTAATTAACGCAGCAGATACGGCCTCAACAGACAATACCGTAATGCAATATGCCTTACGTGGTGGTTTGTTTTTTGAACGTGATGTCAGTCTATTCAATACCGACTTCATCCAAACCCTTGAGCCAGAAGTGCAATGGCTTTATGTTCCTTACGTTGACCAGAGTCATTTGCAACGTTTTGATACCGGGCGCACAAGCCTTGATTTTAGCAACCTTTTTCAACTTAATCGTTTCTCAGGTTTTGACCGCATTGGTGACACTCAACAAATCAGCACCGCCCTCACCACAAGATTACTTAACCAAACCGGTTTACCGCTGGCCGATGCGGCTATCGGGCAAGTGTTTTATTTAGCGGATAGAGAGGTCGAACTGGACAGCAATCAGATTCAAGACGACCCGCGTTCTGACTATTTTGTTCGCCTAAGCACCAATCTAAAATCATTTAATTTTGCCTCCACCAGTCAATACGACTACCAAACCACCGAACTCACACAAATGCAAAACCGGATAAAATGGCAAGCATTTAATCGTGTCGAATTTTTAGCCGTTCATCAAGCTTTAAACCTAAATGCCGATTCGACTTTAGATGACACAGAAAGCGTCAATCGCCGCCAACAAACAGTCGGTGCTGGCTTAATGCTTGGCTTAACTTCTAAATGGCAGCTCGCCAGTTACCTGAACTACGATTTTCAAAAAAAGGTGCGCCGTGAGTTTCTCGGCGGGCTACGTTATGATAGTTGCTGCTGGGCTTCAGAGCTGGTATTTGAGCAACGACAATTGGCGGATGGTCGATACAATGCCTCGGTTAACTTAGTGTTCGAACTCAAAGGTCTAAGTACCGTCGGCAGCCGAATGCGTGATACCATTCAAAACACTCTCAACTTTTAATGAAACCTCTATAACAAAAAAAGAAAGTCATAATTATGTGGTCAAAACCGACAAAAAAAATCCTTAACAGCCTCGTATTGATTTGCCTGTTAAGTTTTTCAAATCTATTGCACGCCAACACCTTGCTCGATCGAATTGTCGCGGTCGTTAACGATGATATTATTCTGTTAAGTGAACTCAATGAACAAAGCGACCAGGCCTTAGCTGAACTCCGCCAACGCCAAATTCAGCGCCCAAATATGAACGTGTTGCGCGAGCGCGTACTCGACAACATTATTATGCAAAAGCTACAAGAGCAACGCGCTAAACAACGTGGTATTCAGGTTTCGGACGAAGAGATCAACGCCCAACTTAGCCAAATGGCTGAAGCCAACAATTTGACGTTGTTACAACTTCGTGAAGCGCTCAATCAACAAATGCCGAATGGTTTTAGCACTATTCGCAAACAAATTAGTGATCAAATTTTGATTCAAAAATTACGTGAAATTGAAATTATCAGTCAAATCCAGGTGAGCGAAGGAGAGGTCGACAACTTCATACAGCGCCGTCAACTACAAGACAGTAACGAAGAATTTAAACTCGCGCATATTCTGATTACCCGCCCCGACTCACCCACCGCTGAACAGAGTCGCGAAGTCGAACAAAAAGTAAAGGATATTTACCAGCAACTTCTCGACGGTGAAGAATTCGCACAAATGGCGGTTCGCCACTCAGAAGCAAGCCAAGCCTTAAATGGTGGCGATCTCGGTTGGTTAAATCTTGACGAAATGCCCTCTTTTTTTACGGATACGGTCAGCGCACTCCAGCTCGGTCAAATTAGTCAAATCATTGAAACACCAAGTGGTTATCACATTCTAAAACTCAACGATAAACGCCGTGGTGAAAACCAAGGCCAAGCGTTGGAACAAGAGGCGATCCAAGCGATTCGTTCCCGTAAAGCCAATGAAACCTTTGACTTGTGGATGCGTCGCTTGCGTGATGAAGCTTATGTCGAAACGCGGTTGGAGCAACCATGATCGATTCTCGCATCGTTATCACCTCCGGCGAACCAGCCGGCATTGGGCCAGACTTGGTGATTCAACTAGCACAGCAAAACTGGCCAATTCAATTAGTGGTAATTGCTGACCCGGATCTGCTAAAAGCACGCGCTCGGCTTTTAGGTCTGCCGCTCGAAATCCGGCCTTATGAAGCCAACCAGCCCGAACAAATCAGTCGTCCCGGCCAACTCTGTGTGTTGCCATTGAGCCTTAATGCCCCCACTCACGCGGGTGAACTCAACCCAGAGAATGCCGATTATGTCATCCGCATGTTAAAGCGTGCAACCCAAGGTTGTTTAGACGGTGAATTTACCGCGATGGTCACCGGGCCAGTACACAAAGGTGTGATTAATCAGGCCGGTCTAAAGTTCAGTGGCCATACCGAATTGTTGGCGGAACTGAGTCATACCGAACAAGTGGTCATGATGTTGGCCACTCCCGGTTTACGTGTCGCACTCGCCACCACACACTTGGCTCTAGCCGATGTACCCAAAGCGATCACCCAGCCTTTATTAGAAAAGGTCATGCGCATCACTTATCAAGCTTTGCAACACCAATTTGGCATTCAATCACCGCGTTTATTTGTGGCCGGGTTAAATCCACACGCGGGCGAAGACGGTCACATGGGTCGTGAAGAAATTGATGTTATCCAACCGGTGATTGATCAACTCCAACAACACAAGATGGACATTACTGGCTGTTACCCTGCCGACACAATGTTTACGCCTCACAAAATGGCGCAAGCCGATGCCTTCTTAGCCATGTATCATGACCAAGGTTTGCCAGTGTTAAAACACGTTGGTTTTGGGAAAGCGGTCAATATTACCTTGGGTCTGCCGTTTATTCGCACCTCAGTCGATCACGGCACCGCACTAGATTTAGCCGGCACAGGCCAAGCCGACACTGGCAGCTTTCATTACGCGATTCAAGTCGCACTTGAAATGTTAGAGGCGCGCCGTATCAATGAATAAACCATCAAACCACAAACATAAAAAGCAATTCGGCCAAAATTTTCTTAATAACCCAAGCGTGATTGCGCACATCATTGATACGATTTCACCTCGCCCAGAACAGCACTTGGTCGAAATTGGGCCGGGCGAAGCGGCTTTAACCGAGCCATTATTGGATCGCGTTAATCACCTAGACATTATTGAAATTGACCGTGATTTAATTGGCCCACTCACTCAGCGTTTTAAAGACCATCCGTCTTTTCACCTGCACAATGCCGATGCGTTACGATTTGACTATCGCCAACTGGTTAAGCAAAAAGGCGAAACGCTCAGAATGGTTGGCAACCTACCTTATAATATTTCCAGTCCATTAATGTTTCATTTGCTTGAGCAGTCTGACATTATCGAAGACATGCATTTTATGTTGCAAAAAGAAGTGGTCGAACGCTTAACGGCTGAACCAGGTCGCAAAGCATTTGGACGCCTAAGTGTGATGATTCAATATGCCTGCCAAACCGAATATCTATTTACGGTTGGTCCAGAGAATTTTACGCCTCCACCCAAAGTTGATTCGGCCATTGTGCGCTTGATTCCTTACGCATCACCACCTTTTAAAGCCGATAACTTTGCGGATTTTGCGGCTCTGGTTAAACAAGCCTTCAGTCAAAAACGGAAAACCTTGCGCAACACACTAAAAAACTGGTTAAATAGTGAACAAATCGAACTTTGCCAAATTGACCCTGGCTTAAGAGCGGAAGCTTTATCGGTAGAAGATTTTGTGCACTTGGCCAATTTATACAGCCAAGTGAAACCTCAAAAGGACGGCTAAGTGGCAACCTACATTATTGGTGACTTACAGGGTTGCTTTGACCCGTTACAACAATTGTTGGAAAAAATTAACTATCAGCCTAAACAGGATGAACTTTGGTTTGTGGGTGATATTGTTAACCGTGGACCCCAATCGTTAGAGTGTTTACGCTTTGTAAAGTCTCTAGGTGAGCGCGGCCAAATGGTATTAGGTAACCACGACTTCCATCTGCTCGCCGCCTCCAGCGGTTTAGAAAAATACCGCTCCAAGTCTGACACGCTCGAAGACATATTCAATGCGCCAGATCACGATGAACTGATTGATTGGTTGCGTCAACAACCCTTAATGGTTCGCCACCCGACCCAGCCTATAGCGATGGTTCACGCCGGTATTCCGCCTCAATGGACGGTTGATCAAGCCGCCATCCATGCAAATGAAGTCCAACAGATTATGCGCTCAGATGATTGGCGTGAATTTATTACCCAGCATTTGTTCGGTTCCAAAACCAAAGTTTGGCATGATGCCCTCACCGGCTGGGAAAGGTTGCGCTATATTGTGAATGCGTTTGCGCGCATGCGTTATTGCAACGCCCAAGGTGAATTGGACTTTGACCTAAAAGGCGCCCCCGACAAGCACACCCATGCCGAGCACCAGGCCTGGTTTTTACACACCAACCGCCGCAATAAAGATCACGAAATCTTTTTTGGTCACTGGTCAACCCTAGGCGCCATGGATGCCTATCAAGTGCATGCTACCGATACCGGCTGCTTATGGGGCGGTCAACTCACCGCATTTTGTCTTGAAACTCGAGTTCGCCACACGCTGAATTGTGAGCAAATGAGTAAACCTAAAAAATCGAAGGTAGCGAAGAAGTCATTATGAGCGAAGCGCCACTAGAACAAACCCAAACCAATGAAGATATTCCCAGCGCACAAACGATGCTGGAAAGATTGCATGCCATCAATTTAGAAGATTTTGATATTAAAAAAGTGGAAGAAGAAATCCGAGGCAACCGTATCTGGATTAACACCCTAACCATTCCGGTGGCCATGATGAGTTTGCTACTTTTCACCTTTTTAGGAGCTTGGATAAGCGGTCATTTAATCATGAGCTTTTTAATCGCAGCTGGTCTGGTGTTTTTTATTGGTAAGATGTTTGAAGGTTATGACAGACAAGTCAAATGGGACGCGCGTCGAGAAACTGAACGCCGAATTGCCGAAACTGAAGGTGAGTTTGGTTTGTTAGTTCACTTCAAACCTTTTTTGCCGACACGCTATCGTCATTTAATTCAGTCACTCAAACGTCGGCGTTATTTGTACATTGATCAATACATTCAAGCCATCAATTTATTGCAGCGCAAACTAGATCACGATAAGTTTACTCAAGCTTGGTACATCGTCTATCCGCACCTCAAACCCAATACGGATTTGGAGGCCGATTTTGATGATTCAGACTCGCAACAATCATCCTAGCTAATTTACACAAGCACCAGGCCTGGTGCTTGTGTAAATCTAATTATTTAAGATCTTAGACCTGAGTCGCAAACCCAAAATTCTCGGTAACATAATCAATATCTTTATCACCACGTCCTGATAAGTTAATCAGAATCGTTGACCCTGGATTTTCACGGCCATGACGCATCGCCCACGCCACCGCATGCGCACTTTCTAACGCAGGGATAATACCTTCAGAGCGCGACAACTCAAAAAATGCGTCCAGAGTTTCTTGGTCGGTTGCACCATGATACTTAACCCGCCCTTCCGTTTTCAAATACGAATGTTCCGGCCCCACGCCCGGATAATCCAAACCCGATGCAATCGAATGAACCGGTGCCGGATTGCCTTCGGCATCCGACAACAACATACACTTAAAGCCATGAATCATACCTGGTTCACCATAGGTCATGGTGGCCGAATGCTCACCCAAATTCGTGCCTTTGCCGAGTGGCTCAACCCCGTTTAAGCCCACATTTTGATCTTCAATAAAGCCGGCAAACATACCCATCGCATTGGAACCCCCGCCAACACAAGCACCCACCTCATCTGGCAGTTCACCCACCATCTCTAAAAACTGTTCGCGCGACTCATGCCCCACCACTGATTGGAAGTTACGCACCATCATCGGAAATGGATGTGGCCCCACCACCGAACCTATTGCAAATAATGCGGTGTCCGCTTGGGGGACATAAGACTGAAAAGCCGAATCCACCGCTTCTTTTAAACTTCGCCCACCAAAACTAACTGGCACAACATTTGCACCCAATAGTTTCATACGTGTCACGTTTGGGGCTTCTTTGGCAATATCGATTTCACCCATGTGAATTTCGCATTCCATACCAAAATAGGCGGCCGCGGTCGCTAAGGCTACGCCATGTTGACCTGCTCCGGTTTCGGCAATCAGCTTGGTTTTACCCATGTGTTTCGCTAACAAAGCCTCAGCCATACAGTGGTTTAACTTATGTGCACCGGAATGGTTTAAATCTTCGCGTTTAAGGTAAATATGCGCCCCCACCTGCTTGCTGATATTGTGCGCATAATACACAGGCGTTGGACGACCTTGATAATGTTTACGGATGTATTTAAGTTCATTTAAAAAGTCCGCTGAACGCCCCAAAGTTAAATAGGCTTTGTTAATTTCCTCAAAGTGTGGCACTAACTCTGGCGGTAAAAACGCCCCACCAAACTCGCCAAAATAACCTTCCTGATTGGGAAACTGCTTTAAGTAAGACATGTTTGCTTTCCTTTTAAATGCACTAAAAAAAACATTAGCCTACACTTTTTTAGCTTTTCTGGAAACAAAAAAAGGGGCCGAAGCCCCTTTATAAGTTGAATGCATTGCATTATGAGTTACTTAGATTGCACCTCTTCTACTTTTTGCTTCACCATTGCAAGGAATTGCTTATCCTGCTGCATTAAATTAATCATACCGCTGTACTCATTCACGCTTAAGCCTTCAGCCGAAATAACATGAATGGCTTGCTCTTGAAACTGAGCATTGACCTGTTGCAACAATTGATCATTAACTTCATTTTTTGGACGCTTTGCTAACTCAGCTTGTAGGCCTTGCTTAATCTCTTCAACCTTAATTAAAGATACGGCAAATTGCTCAACCTTTTCTGCAGATGGCACTTGCTGTTGCTGAGGCATAGACATCGCGTTGGTTGCAAATATTGATGAACTTAAAACCACGATTGATAAAAATAACTTAAACATACTTCTCCTTGCAGATTATTGACCTTTTTCAAGGTTAAAAACCATTCAAACATGAGTAAAACCGGCCTGTCAAACGGCTCAGCCACTCAAGCGAGATGGTAAAAGCGGCCTATAATCTAGCTAGGTTCGATTTTAAGTTTTATTTTGGCCAGCACATAAAGGTGAATCAGGTACCACACCGCCTTGCTCTTTCCACTCATCTAAAGTAAAGGTATGCAGTGCTAAAGCATGGATTTGAGACATTTCATTGGCCAGCGTTTTATACACCATTTGATGACGTTTCACTCGGCTGACACTTTCAAAATCATCGGATACCAGTACTAACTTAAAATGCGACTCAGTGGCTGGACCAGCATGCATATTACTTTCATTTTGTATATCCAATACCCATACAGAAAATCCTTGTTTGATCGCGGCTTCAATTTGTTGCTGCATATTCATCCATACGCTCCTATTCATTTATCGGTTTTTGGGATCGGATTGGCTTAGCAATTGATCCAGTTTGCGATGCAAGTCCGACACTTCAGTGTGTAACTGCTCAATGCTTTTAGCTTCATTATCCAAACTTTCATGCAAACCTTCATCCATACTTTTGCGATGCTCTTCGTCCAACACCGACACCACAATCCCAATCATCATATTTAAGAAAATGAAAGTCGACATAAAGATAAAGGTTAAATAATAGATCCAACTGTAAGCATACACCTCCATGGTCTCGTACATCACATCCGTCCAGTCTTCAAACGTCGCTACTCGAAAAAGCGTTAACAGAGCGGCACTTAAGTCTCCCCATAAAAACTCATTAATCGGTGCAAATATGAAACTGCCCACCACCGCGTAGAGATAAAAAATCACAAACATTAATAACGCCACATAACCGATACGCGGAATCGCGATTAACAAAGCTGTCACGAGCACGCGCATTTCAGGAATAAATGAGATCAAACGCAACACACGGAACAAGCGCAACATACGAGCTAATAATGCATATTGCGAGTCGTCAACTGGAATCAGGCTCACAACCACGATGGTGAAGTCGAAAATATTCCAGCCTTTTTTAAAAAAGTCCCAGAATTTTCGCTCGGCGGCCATGCGCACCAATATTTCCAATAAAAAGAATAACGTCACCCCCACGTCTAATATCGCCAATACACTTAATGCCGTGGGTGAAATATCATAGGTCTTAGCGCCAATCACAATGGATGACAACACAATCACCGAAATAACAAACCATTCAAAGGCCTTGTTATCACGAATTTGCATAAATTTAACTTGTAACGCTTGCCAAGAATTTAATACCGAAGTCTGCATGATGGTTTTCTCAAAATAAAGGTCGCGCTATTGTACTCAATCCATACAAATCACAAGCAACCGAATGATTAAATAAATAAATTTTTGCTAGAATAAGGTTTTATTTATGACTTTCAAGAGGAAAAATCATGGCGACCATTACTGTAATCGGCCAAGGCACCTGCGAATTTGACGGCGAATTCTCATTATTAGAAGCATTAGACGAACAAGGCTTTGATATGCCCTATAGCTGCCGTGGTGGAAACTGTGGTGCGTGCGAAGTCAAACTGGTTTCGGGTGACGTCGAATACATTCAAACACCGGCTTACGATTGCGACAAAGGCTTTGTTTTAACCTGTAGCGTAATTCCAACCTCGGATATTGAAATCGAAATACTCTAATCAACGCAATCAAACTTAAAGCACCAGGCCTGGTGCGGTTCAAATTGTTAAATTTAGGACATAAAAAAACCCAGCCTAGGCTGGGTTTTTTGTCATTGGCTGAGCTTATTTAAGCTTCGCTAGCTCACGTGCTGCCACCTTAGCTGGTAGTGGAACATAACCATCTTTATAAACCACTTCCTGACCTTCTTTTGATAGAACCATCGTCATGAATTCTTTCACCACTGGGTCTAACTGCTGGTTAGGCGCTTTGTTTACGTAAATGTAAAGCAAGCGTGACAATGGGAATTTACCAGCGACGGCATTTTCTGGGTTCGCGTCATAATAAGTTTCACCGGCCTTTTTTGCTAATGGAACGGTCTTAACGCCCGCCGTTTTATAACCAAGGCCTGAATAACCAATACCATTGATAGAAGCCGAAACCCCCTGTACAACAGAAGCCGAACCTGGCTGCTCGTTCACTGAGTTTTTATAGTCGCCTTTACACAAAGCGTTTTTCTTAAAGTAGCCGTAAGTACCCGATACAGAGTTACGACCGTACATTTGGATTGAACGGTTCGCCCATTCCCCTGTTAAGCCTGCGCCACCCCAGGTTGTAATATCTTCTTTTGCACCACACTGACGAGTGGATGAGAAAATGGCATCCACTTCTTGCATGGTTAAACCCTTAATCGGGTTATCTTTATGCACATACACCGCCAAGGCATCAATCGCGACACCAATTTGAGTTGGCTTATAACCATATTTTTTCTCAAACGCGGCAATTTCACCTGACTTCATCGCGCGGCTCATTGGGCCCGCTTGTGAAGTACCTTCTGTTAATGCGGGTGGTGCCGTAGATGAACCAGCTGACTGAACCTGTAAGTTCACATTAGGGTAATGACGTTTAAATTCTTCAGTCCACAATGTCATCATGTTAGCCAAAGTATCTGAACCTACTGATGAGAAGTTACCTGAAACACCAGATACAGACTTATAAGATGGTAAAGCTGAATCAACTTCGGCCATAACAGGTTGAGCAACCAGTGTTGCCGCAGCAAAGCCCATTGCAGCGAATAATTTACGATTTAACATGCGTGTAAGCTCCTTAGGAGAGTTAAAAGTGTTGTAAGACTCAGGAGCTATTGTGGCGAACTTAGATAACAGCTTAATGAATGAAGCATGACAGTTTTATTACACGGGGAGAAAATAGAAAATCTAACATAAACCCTAGGGCTAAATTAGCGCCAAGACCATCTTTAAAGCTAAGCACCAGGCCTGGTGCTTAGCTGAATGAGGTTGAAAACGCTATTAAACTTCGACTTCGGCGGCCGGCAATCCGAGTGACAAAGGAAATTCACAACGAAAGGTTGATCCGACTTTCAAGCGGCTTAACACCACTAACTTAGCGCGGTGTCGCTCCAGAATATGTTTAACAATCGCCAAACCTAAACCCGTGCCACCCGTACTGCGTGAACGTGCGGTATCGACCCGGTAAAAACGTTCGGTTAAACGCGGAATGTGTTCACGCGCAATGCCGATGCCGGTGTCTTTGACCTCATATACCAAAGCCGTATCGGTTTTGTACCAACGCACGTTGATACGTCCTCCCGCTGGCGTATAACGAATCGCATTCGACACCAAATTGGTAAACACACTTCGCAGCGGCTCGCCCATCCCCATCAATCCCAGATCGGTTTCAAGGCTAAACTCAATTTTATGTTTACCTTCGCTTAAATGCTCCGCATCCTGTTCGAGCTTCGTTAACATCGCACGTACATTAACCGGCCCAGCGAGCACATTTAAGTTGTTGGATTCAATGCTTGATAAGGTCAGCAAATCGCCAATAATATTTTGCATACGCAAAGACTGCGCCTGCATTTGATTTAAAGGCGCTTGCCAAAGTTTGGGGACGGATTCTGGCGCATCCAGCATTAACTCTAAATAGCCATTTAACACGGTTAAAGGCGTGCGTAACTCATGTGAGGCATTCGCCACAAAGTCACGCCGAATTTGCGATAAATTATGGGCGTCGGTAATGTCACGAATAATCAATAAATAATGCTTTTCAAAATAAGGCACAATTTGCGCGCTTAATCGACGGGTGCTTTCGGCACTGGTATAAAACTCGACTGTCTCGTCAAAATCACCCGACTCTAAATAGGTCAACATTTCGGGCTGGCGCATCAAGTTGGTAATTTTTTGACCAACATCCGTTTGTCGTAACCCCAATAGTTTTTCAGCACTTTGGTTGACCCATTCAATACGAAACTTGCGCGTTAAGGAAATATGCATATCCGGCAGTAAATCCATCGCTTGTTGAACTTGCTGAGTCTCGGATCGCAAGCGTTTGATGTGACGTTTATCTTGATAAAGCTTCTCAAAATAGGCTTCGTAAACCTCGCCCCAAATACCAAACGGCGCGCGAATTGGACGCGATTCTTGACTTCGAATCAAGCTGACAAATCGCCAGAAATAATACAGGTTTCGAATAATATAAATGGTGAAAGCTAACAGGATGGATGGAATCCAAAATTGGGTCGTTAAGCCAAGAATAACGGCGAGCGTAATTAAGCTAGCAATGCCCACTAGCTCTTCAAACAAGCGTGTGGATTGCTCTAGCGAGAGTACGGGCTTAAGACTTAACATTGAGATTCAACCACCAGGCCTGGTTATACCGGCTCAGAGAAACGATATCCGGCACCCCGAATGGTTTGGATATAATCTTGCGAACCGGTAGGTTCTAATAATCGGCGTAACCGACGAATGTGTACATCCACGGTACGCTCCTCCACCACGACGGTTTCGCCCCACACTCGATCGAGCAGTTGGGTTCGCGAATACACACGATTGGGGTGAGTCATAAAAAACTGCATCAAACGAAATTCGGTTGGACCAAGTTTGACTTCTTCTTCGTCCACCCAAAAACGATAACTGGTTAAATCCAGTTTTAAATTACCTTGTTTTAAAATATCGGTGCTTAAGGCTTCGGGGTCTTTACGTCGTAACAAAGCTTTAATGCGCGCCACCAATGCACGTGGCGAGAAAGGCTTCACCACATAATCGTCCGCCCCCGCATCAAAACCAGCGACTTGATCTGACTCTTCACCGCGGGCGGTCAGCATGATAATCGGCAAACTACGGGTCTGGTCATTTTGGCGAATGCGTTGTGCCAAACTGACCCCGGTTACGCCCGGCAGCATCCAGTCCAATACCAACAAATCCGGTTGATGTTCTAAAATCATCTTCCAGCCTTGCTCTGCGTTCGGGGCTTCGAGCACTTCAAACTCGGCGGCATTCAGGGTGAAATTCAACATGTCGCGAATCGCGGATTCGTCTTCGACCACCAGTATTTTAGCTTGAGACATTCCGCCTCCTTTTATCATGAGCGAATCTTTCATAGATCACCCAACTTGCGTTAAGAACGATTAAGTTCAACTAACATCTCGGCCATACGTTCTGAATCCATATTGCGCAATTCTTTACCATTAACCAGGTAGACAATAATTTCAGCAATATTGCAGGCATGGTCCGTAATACGTTCACTCGCCTTTAGAGCATAAATCAATTCCAATAAACACTCAATATCGCTATCACTGTCTTTAAAACGCTCGGTCACTTCGACTACCGCATTTTTATAGATCACATCCACCTGTTCTTCTTCACGAATAATCGCAACACAGCTAGGTAAATCTAAGCGTGAAAAGGCGTTTAGAACATCCTTGAGCATGTTCATGCCATGAGCGGAAATTTCGATTAACTCTTTGTAGCCTTGAAGATTAAGACACGCATCCGAACCAATTTTATCTAAATGCACCACCAGTTTCGCAATCTTAACCACTTCATCACCCATACGCTCTAAATCTAATCCAATTCGGATCGCGGAGATGACCAGACGCAAGTCTGATGCCGTAGGTTGCTGACGAGCCAATACACGTGAACAAAGTCGGTCAATTTCAATTTCTTCACGATTGATAAATTTGTCTAATTGAATCACTTCTTTCGCTAGAGCCACGTCGGCATTTTGTACCGCACTGAGTGCAGACGACAGTTGTTTTTCAACCATGCCGCCCATTTCAAGCACCAGATTAAAAAGATCTTCTAAATACTGGTTGTAGCTGGCGGAGACATGTGTTCCAAATTCTTTACGTTCCATGCTTCTGATCCTTATATTATTAGTTTTATCATCTTAACCATAACGACCGGTTATGTAGTCTTCTGTACGCTTAACTTGCGGATTGGTAAATAAAGAATCCGTATCACTGTATTCAATCAATTCACCCATATACATAAACGCGGTGTAATCTGATACACGTGCCGCTTGTTGCATGTTGTGTGTCACGATTAAGATGGTGAAATCTTTCTTAAGCTCGAAGATCAATTCTTCAATCGCCAAGGTCGAAATGGGATCGAGCGCCGAAGTCGGTTCGTCTAGCAATAACACTTCTGGCTGAACCGCAATCGCACGCGCAATACACAAACGCTGCTGCTGACCACCCGATAAACCCAACGCATTATCATTTAAACGATCTTTAGCTTCTTTCCATAAACCCGCACCTTTCAGGGCCCACTCAACCGTCTCATCCAAGGTTTTTTTGTCATTAACACCTTGCAGCCTTAAGCCATAGGCGACGTTCTCGTAAATTGATTTTGGAAACGGATTAGGTTTTTGGAACACCATGCCAATGCGACGGCGGATTTCCGCCACATCCAATTCCTTGGCATACATGTCTTGACCGTGCAAATGCATTTTTCCATCAATATTTACGATATCAATTAGATCGTTCATTCGGTTAAAGCAACGTAATAAGGTCGATTTACCACAACCGGACGGGCCGATAAATGCGGTAACGCGGTTTTCCGGTAAATCCATATTAATGTTGTTTAACGCCTGTGATTTGCCGTAAAACAAGTTCCAGTCTCTCACTTCGATGGCGACTTTTTCTTGTTCTAACGACAAGCCGCGATGATCATGCCCCATGGCTAGACTAATCGTTTTTTCGCTCATGCTTTAATCCTTTAATAACTTAATTCGTGCTTAGTATCAGTTGGCCGGGTCGAACCACCAGGCCTGGTGGTTCGACGGCTATTAATTTTCTAACGCTTTATATTTTTCACGCAGACGATTTCGAATCGAAATCGCGCCTAAATTCAGCGACACAATCACCAACACCAATAATAAAGAGGTCGCGTAAACCAACGGCTGAGATGCTTCAACATTTGGACTTTGGAAGCCGACATCATAAATATGGAAACCTAGATGCATGAACTTTTGATCCAAGTGCACAAACGGTGCATTCAAGCTGACCGGTAATTCAGATACCAACTTAACCACGCCCACCAACATCAAAGGCGCAACTTCACCCGCGGCGCGCGCAATCGCTAAAATCAGCCCCGTCATAATAGCCGGCGTTGTTAAGGGCAACACGATGCGCATAATCACCTCAGCGCGAGTCGCGCCCAAGGCTAAGCCGCCCTCCCGCAAAGCACGTGGCACACGTGACAAACCTTCCTCAGTAGACACAATCACCACCGGCAAGGTAAGTAACGCCATGGTTAGCGCCGCCCAAAGCAGGCCTGGTGTACCAAATGTTGGGGTTGGTAAGGCATAGCTATAAAACATCTGGTCAATTGAATGACCCAAGACATACACAAAAAAGCCCAAACCAAAAATACCAAATACAATGGATGGCACCCCGGCCAAATTATTAATCGAGATACGAACCAAACGTAATAGCCAACCTTCACGTGCATACTCACGCATGTAAATCGCGGCAATCACGCCCATTGGCATAACAAACAAGGTCATTAACACCACCATGGTTAAGGTACCAACAATAGCGGGGAAAACACCGCCTTCAGTATTTGCTTCGCGCGGATTATCAAATAGGAAGTGACCAATCGAGCCCATGAAAAACCCAAACTTTTGATCAAAACGCATTTCATTCGGCTGCCATGAGCGCACCATGTTTTTAATAGGTACTTGAACTTGTTGGCCACCCGCGACCATGATCGTGGCCTCACCTTGTTGATTTAACTCGGTATACATTTCATCCAGGCCCGCTTTCAGGGTTTGATACTGCGCCTCTAATTTGGCTTTTTCCTGTTCAATACGCTGGGCATCGGCTTGGGTAAAGCTATTCGCCATTTCTAACTTTCGTTGTTCATAGCGAAGCGATTGCAGCTGGTAGTTGATCGCGCCCACATCCATCTTTTCAATCGCATTTATTTTAGTGCGCAGTTTTTCTGAAGCCGCGATACGCTTAGCTAAGGCTTCCTCTACGCCTTCACCCGCCGCTACCACTTCGCCGTTTTTTCTCACCTCATGCACATAACCGTATAGATTGCCCCACTCGTGACGCTCAATCACCGTAATACCCTGCGCCAAGGACCAGGCCTGGTTATTAATGTCTTTTTCGCTAATCCAACGGAAATCCAAACCATATAAGTCGCGGTTGCCAGTTTTAATCAACAACTGGGGTTCTTTAACTTTAAAACCCGGCTTGTCTGGATTATCAAACTCTTTAATGCGCGTGTTGTGGATTTCACCCGTCACCACTTCCGATTGGGCTGGTGCTGAAGCCGCCATTTCAAAGTTATAGACTTCATGTGGCCAAAAATGACTTAAGCCACGAACGGCAATCAACATTAATAGGCCAAACACCAGTACGACCGCTACACTCACCGCAGAGGCACTAAACCAAACCCAGTGTTCACCTTTGTTAAACCATGCTTTCATCAGAATCTATCCTTTATAAAACTTATAGTGAGCCGTATTTACGGCGCATTCTCTGACGCACCACTTCTGCCAGGGTGTTAAAAAAGAAGGTAAAGATAAACAGCACCAAGCCGGCTAAGAACAACACCCGATAATGCGTACTATCCACTTCGGTTTCGCCCATTTCCACAGCCAAATTGGCCGATAAAGTTCGCATACCTTCAAATATATTCACGTCCATTAATGGCGTGTTACCAGAGGCCATTAACACAATCATGGTTTCCCCCACGCCACGCCCAAATCCCAGCATGATAGCGGAGAAAATACCCGGGCTGGCGGTGGGTAGCACCACGCCGGTTAGGGTTTGCCAACCACTCGCACCTAACGCATAAGAGCCGTTTACCAAATAAGACGGCACACTATAAATCGCATCTTCCGCCACTGAAAAGATAGTTGGAATTAAGGCAAAGCCCATCGCAAAGCCGATAACCATCGCATTACGCTGGTCAAAATCGATACCCGCGCTTTCGGTTAACCAACTGCGCATATCACCGTTAAAGAAAGCGACCTCCAACGGGCCACTTAAGGATAAGGAGAACCAACCTAAAAACGCGATAACCGGCAGCATTAAGATGGCTCGTCGTCCAACCGGCACAATTAACTGCCACTTTTCAGGTAAACGAGACCAGAGCAAACCAAAGCCAATAATACCCAAGGGAACAATCACGACTATGGCAAAGAATCCAGGCAGATTTGCCTCCATATAAGGCGCCAACCACAGACCGGCTAAAAAGCCCAAAATAACCGTTGGTAAGGCTTCAATAAGTTCAACCGAGGGCTTAATCCATTGGCGCGTTTTCTTATCCATAAAAAAGGCGGTATACATGGCCGCAAAAATCGCAATCGGCACCGCAAACAACATTGAGTAAAGTGCGGCTTTAATCGTGCCGAATGTTAAAGGCGTTAAGGAAAACTTAGGCTCAAAATCACTCGTACCAGAAGAAGACTGCCAAGTGTGAGTAGGTTCTTCATAACCTTCATACCAGACCTTCGACCAAATACTTTCCATGGAGACTTCAGGGTGGTTATTTTTAATGTCATACACCACTAATTCGCCGGCTTCGGTTTCAACCACCGCTCCATTTGCGCGAGGTGAAATTCGGATCATGGTTAAAGGATCATCGGACACTTGCATTGAGCGCAAATGACGATGGGCGGTTGAGTGATATAAATTAAACGTGCCGGATTCGTCACCTACCGCAAAACCTTTGCGCGCATCTTCAATCCCAATGCTTACGATAGGTGATTGGCCGCGTTGAAATTCGCGAATTTGCTTAATCGAAAAATCGTTATTATCATCCCGCACCGGAAACCATTGCAAAATACGGCCTTGATTGGTACCAAACATCATCGAGTAATTACCCGTTAAAAACCGAGCCGCAGTAATACTTTCCCCTGGGTTAGTAATTTCAAAAGACTGAAGTTTCATAGGCTCTTGAATATCCGCAATATTATAATATTCGGCATGACCTTGGTTCGACACCAACACCAAATCACGCATGCGTCCACCCAACATAATATGATCCGCATCAAAGTCGAGTGAAACATTCGACTGACCGTCGTATTCCAACTCAGTGGAGTCCGTTAAAAATGAACTGGTTTTGCTATAGGTTCGGATTGAAACGGTTGTCGCGTCCTGCGGCTTGGCCACTAGCATCATGCGGCTATCGCTATCACGCACCGCGAGCTGACTGACGGCTTCGTCCAACAACTGTACCGACTCATCCCCAAACGGCCACTCTAATACTGGTGTGATGGTTCGCACATCATCCGGATAGGTCACTTCCATCTTTATTTGACCCACCAAAACATGACCGTTTGATAGGCCATAAGCAAACACATTTGCAGGTTCATTTGCGATTGAAAAACTGGTTACTTTGGCTCCTCCTGTGGGGGCTTGTTGATCCAGCAACAATTCACCATCACGAAGATTGATACCCAATATTCGTCCAGACTCAGTCAAACGCACCGCCACTTCTTTATAGTCATCCACCGCATAATAAACACTAGGATCATCCGTGCCGCCAGGCAGACTAAACACGTTACGCTTGTCCATCGTCGCCGGCACAAACATCGGTAGAACCACGTACAACAAGAAAAACATAATTAAGAAAACGGCAAAAATAATACCGACCCCACCTACACTGATACCATATTTGGCGGTATGATCTTTTAGTCGGCGGCGCATCATGCGTTTTTTAAACGTGGGGCCGCTCAGCGTTTGCTGTAAAGCTTGCTTAGTCTGTCCGCTCATATAAAATTTACCTTGCTGAATTCGTTCAATTTATAATTCGTGCGCACACTATAACCAGCAAATATTACAGTTTTATTGCAATCTGTAACAAAGCTGAAAACAATCAAAATCGGGCTCAGCAAGCTGCACCAAAAAGAATAGTCCTATGCACCAAAACAAGACAGCTCAACCGGCCAAAACTTAACCAGCGATATAAAACCAGAAAAGATTAAATTAATAAAAACAGCAACTTAAGAAAAATTAAATTTTGTCTCGCAAACTGGCATGGTTCGCGCTAATATTTGATAAAGAATTTTACAAACCCATATAAAAAAACCAACGAAGGATAATGCTATGCCACAAACAATTATTGACCTTATCAAAGAACAAGATGTGAAATGGGCTGACTTGCGCTTCACGGATTCAATTGGTAAAGAACAACACGTCACCATTCCGGCTCATGAAGTAGACGATGAGTTTTTTGAAGACGGCCACAACTTTGACGGCTCATCTATTCGTGGTTGGAAAGGCATCCAAAGTTCTGACATGGTTTTAATGCCACAAACTGATGGTTTTTATTTAGACCCATTCACCAATGATCCAACTATCATCATTCGTTGCATGATCGTTGAACCTTCAACGCTTGAACCTTATGAGAAAGACCCTCGTGGCATCTCTAAAAAAGCCGAAGTCTACCTACAATCGACCGGTATTGCCGACACCGCTTTCTTTGGTCCAGAACCAGAATTCTTCATTTTTGATGACGTTCGTTGGGGTGCAGATATGTCTGGCTCTTTCGTTAAGATCGACGGTAATGAAGCCGCTTGGAACACTGAAAAAGTTTACACCGACGGCAACATGGGGCACCGCCCACGTGTTAAAGGTGGCTATTTCCCAGTACCACCGGTTGATCAGTTGCATGAAGTACGTGCTGATATTTGTGCCATGGCTGAAGCTATGGGTCTTAAAATTGAAGCTCACCACCACGAAGTGGCCGCGGCTGGTCAGTGCGAGCTTGCCGTAGCAGGTAACACCCTAACTAAGAAAGCCGACGAAGTTCAGATTTTGAAATACGCGGTACACAACACTTGTCACGCAGTTGGTAAAACCGCAACCTTTATGCCGAAACCAATCGTTGGTGATAACGGTTCAGGCATGCATATCAACATGTCTCTAAACAAAGGCGGAAAAAACATTTTCGCGGGAGATGTGTACTCTGGTTTATCACAAGAAGCTTTATGGTACATCGGTGGTTTGATGAAACATGCACGTGCTCTAAACGCTTTCACTAACCCAGGCACTAACTCATACAAGCGTTTGGTTCCAGGCTTTGAAGCGCCGATCTTATTGGCTTACTCAGGCTCTAACCGTTCAGCTTCGATCCGTATTCCATACGCACCTTCTGAACGTGCGCGTCGTGTTGAATTACGTTTCCCTGACCCAACAGCTAACCCTTACCTAGCGTTTGCTGCGTCATTAATGGCTGGCCTTGACGGTATCATCAACAAAATTGATCCGGGCGAGCCTGCAGAAAAAGATTTGTATGACCTACCGCCAGAAGAAGAAGCGACTTATAACACTGTGTGTGCTTCACTTGAAGAAGCTTTGGATGCACTTGATAAAGATCGTGAATTCTTAAAAGCTGGTGGCGTGTTTACGGATGAAGCTATTGACTCGTACATCAAACTAAAAATGGAAGAAGTAACACGCATGCGTGCCACCACTCACCCAATCGAATTCGATATGTATTACTCTATGTAAGCCATTCGCGCTAGATTGATTTAGTTTACTTAAGACCCGCTTCGGCGGGTTTTTTGTTTTAAGCATCTAAATAAAGCCAACCTCAATTCCCTGTCAAATCATAAAATCCTCACATGAGCGTCACCTATTTGTCACATTGCTAGCGCATACTCCGATGGAAATTAACCATCGTGAGAATCCGCATGCTCAATCTAGAAGCTAGCCTGCAACAACACTTTCCAGATTTAACCACTCGCCCTGGTGCCAAGCTTATTATGAAACTACTCAAAGCTTTGACTCACCAAGATGAAATTAATCAATTTATTGAAACCCATCAGCATTTGCGTGGTTTTGCGTTTTTGGACAAAGTATTGGAGCACTTTAATTTCAGCTACCAGGTGAATGCGCGCCAGCTCTATTCGATTCCGTCTGAAGGCAAAGTCATTATCATCGCCAACCATCCTATTGGTTCGCTTGATGGTTTAGCATTGCTTAAATTGGTTCGCACCGTGCGCCCGGATGTGCGCATCGTCGCTAATGAGTTGTTGGCACAACTCGAACCCATCCAATCCTTATTTATTTCGGTCGACAATTTATCCAGCAAGGCGTCACATAAAGCTCAATATAAAACCATGCTAAACGCACTTGAAAACGAGCAGGCCCTCATTATTTTCCCTGCTGGCGAAGTATCACGTATTCGTCCGAATGGAGTGCGAGATGGCAAATGGAAAACCGGTTTCTTGCGTTTGGCCAAAAAAACCAACGCCCCTATCCTGCCGATCTTAGTTGAAGCCAGAAACTCGGCTTTGTTTTACAGCCTATCCGCCATCTACAAACCCATCGGCACCATGATGCTAGTGCAAGAGATGTTTAATAAAGACGATCAAGAAATCAGCTTTCACATTGGCAAACCGATTAAATGGAAAGCCGTGCAAGCCCTAGACCTCAATAAAAAACAATTGGCGGCACGCTTTCGCAAACATCTATACCGATTAGAAAAACCCAAAAAGCTGGCTAAAAATTCGTTATTTGACGGTGAAATAACAGTGGCTCACCCGGTTGACCGTAAAGCCCTTAGACAAACCTTAAAAAAAGCTCAAAAACTCGGCCAAACCAGCGACGGCAAGATTATTTATTTATACGACTATGAAGAAGATTCGCCGGTCATGCACGAAATTGGTCGTTTACGCGAACTCACCTTCCGCACGGTTGAAGAAGGCACGGGTACGAGTCTGGATTTGGATAAATACGACACCTATTATCGTCACCTAGTTTTATGGGATGACGAAGCCTTGGATATTGTCGGCGCATACCGAATTGGCGAAGGCAAAAAAATTATCGAAAGCCATGGTTTAAAAGGGTTTTACACCCATAGCTTGTTCGATTTTCAGCCAGACACCGAACCTTATTTAAATGACGCGATTGAGCTGGGGCGAAGCTTTGTACAACCACGTTATTGGGGTTTACGCAGTTTAGACTACCTTTGGTACGGGATTGGGGCTTATATTGCGACACATCCAGAGATTAAGTACTTGTTTGGTCCGGTAAGTTTAAGCGCCGCTTATCCTGAAGAAGCCAAACAAAAAATCATCGGCTTTTACCAGCAACAGTTTGGCAGCTGGTCACATTTAGCCCAAGCCAAAACACCTTATAAACTAAACGAACCAACCCAGCAGCTAATGCAAACGGATTTTGCACAAGATTACGCGACCTGTTTTAAACGCTTAAATAATCAGCTTGACCAAATTGGCGTAAAAGTGCCGACTCTCTATAAGCAGTACAGTGAACTCTGCGATGACAAAGGTTGCCACTTTATGGCCTTTAGCGAAGATGCGGATTTTGGCTACTGCATTGATAGTTTAATTATGGTGGAATTAGACAAGGTTAAGCCCAAGAAAAAACAGCGTTATATGACGCCATTATAGAATTTAGATAGTCTTAAACAACATTAAAAACATACCACCAGGCCTGGTGGTATGAGAGGTTATGAATTAAGTGGCTCTGAATTAGTCTGTTCTGATCTTGCCCAGCGCACCAAGTGTAACTCACCGTCTTGATCTTCTATCAACGCACTTAACGACTCAACCCAGTCACCACAATTGTAATAGGTCACGCCCATTTCAAACTCTCGGATTTCAGGGTGATGAATATGGCCACATACCACCCCTTGTACACCTTTTTGAATCGCACTTTTGGCGACAGCGGTTTCAAAATCACTAATAAAATTGACCGCACGTTTGACTTTATATTTTAAGTAAGCCGATAAAGACCAATAACCGAAGCCCAACCGAGCACGCACGTGGTTAAACCAGCGATTAAAATGCAATACTGTTTCATAAGCCCAGTCGCCCAAAAAAGCTAACCAACGATGACATTGCACCACGCCGTCAAATTGATCGCCGTGAATCACCCAGAGCTTTTTACCGTTTTTTAAGGTATGAATATATTCATCCGTTAAAAATACGTTACCAAATTCAATTCCTGAATAACGCCGCAACATATCATCATGGTTGCCGGTAATATAAATCACCTTCGTGCCACGTTTTGCTCGGGTTAATATGCGACGAATCACATTGGTATGCGCTTGAGGCCAATAAATCTTTTTGCGCATACGCCAACCATCAATAATGTCGCCCACTAAAAACAAGGTGTCGCAGTTATAGATCTTTAAAAACTCCGCCAACTCGTCGGCACGCGCCCCTTTAGATCCTAAGTGCACATCTGACACCCAAATAGTCCTAACATCTACCGGCTCGGAGCTCGCGTCTTCTAAAGGCACGTCGAGTTCATTCATCCAGATAGGTAATTGCTGGGGCTTAAATGGCATAACTGTCTCCATAGATTGATTTAAGACTATGCTAGAAGGTAGCCGTGACCAAAAAATGACGCTACAGTGATCAATTTATGACAAGGATTCGTCATATTTACTTAATATAAGTCCGTTAGTTTTGAGGATATGCTTACTCAAAATAAAGTGGAATGAAATCCGGTGAAACCGATCAAACGCATTAGCCTTGTAACCGATGCTTGGTCACCACAAATAAATGGCGTGGTAACCACTCTTTGTCACTTGGTCAAACATTTAGAAGCACAGGGAATTGAAGTCGATGTTATACACCCCTACGATTACAACCAAATTCCGCTCCCAACCTACCCTGACATTCCACTTGTTTGGAGAGCTAAAGACTTAAAAAAGCGCCTATTAAACTATCGACCCGATGCAATTCACATTGCTACAGAGGGCACCATTGGCTGGCGTGTCCGTAGACTTGCCTTAAAATATAACCTAGCCTTTACTACCGCTTATCACACCAAATATCCAGAATACTTCGCTAAGCGATCCCCCATTCCTTCAAGCTGGATTTACAAGCTTTTGGCCAAATTTCATGCCCCATCGCAGGCTACATTTGTGCCGGCGCAAGCCATCTTGCACGAACTCCAATCACATGGGTTTCAACATTTAGTTTTGATGGGACGAGGAGTCGATAAACGGATTTTTAATCCGCAACAGCGGATTGAGTTACCCTATAAAAAACCCATTTACTTATACGTTGGTCGCCTGGCGGTTGAAAAAAATATTCAAGCATTTTTATCGCTGGATCTCCAAGGTACTAAATTAGTAGTGGGCGACGGTCCACAAAAAGGATTTCTAGAGAAACATTACCCCACCACTGTTTTTGTAGGTTCAAAACAAGGTAAGGAGCTCGCACAATACTATGCCAGTGCTGACGTAATGGTTTTTCCATCGTTAACAGATACCTTTGGACTGGTTAACATCGAAGCGATGGCTTGTGACACTCCAGTGGCAGCATTTCCGGTTACTGGCCCAATCGACATTATCACTCCAGGTTTAAATGGCGCCTTAAATCACGATTTGAAACAAGCGATCCAGCAAGCACTTGCACTGACAAGAGAACCGATATCCCAAAGTATTAAACATTATGACTGGCAAGTGGTTGCCACCGAGTTTCTAGGCGGTCTTGCACCAATTAACTGGACAGACTGGGAATAACCACGAGACTCAAGACCCTGCCGATTGTATAAATTTTATAAATGTCATATATACGCTATCTAAGCGTAACAAATCAGTCATGTGTGATTGCTAACATTTGCGCCTATAAATTGGAGTTAAGCAATCTATGAGACCGATACAAACCCTCTCTAAAAAAATTGAAATGGACAAGCTCAAGATGGACACAATAGCGGATAAAATGCTGGGAAATCTATCTTCTAAACAACTTGGCTTAGAGCTGTCTAGTATTTTTAGAAATCGAAACTTAACCCCCTTGTTTCAACCAATTATTGATTTAAAGTCCCGTCTAATTTATGGACACGAAGCCTTAATTCGTGGCCCGATTAACTCAAGTCTGCACAGCCCGATAGATTTATTTCAAGCCGCTGAAAAAAGTGGCTGTTTATTTGAAATGGATTGGTTGGCTCGCAGCACCGCGATTGCGTCTTTTCAGCAACAACAATCTGATGACTTATTGTTTATTAACATCACCGTCAACTCCATTATGGCGCGTGGTCATCGCCAAGGTATGACGCTGGACTGTTTGCATGAACTGGGTGTGCCGGTTGACAAAGTGGTGATTGAAATTACCGAGCTACAGCCGGTCGAAGACTTTAACTTATTTATTGAATCCATCAATCACTACCGAAAAATGGGATTCAAGGTGGCGTTGGATGATCTTGGTGGTGGCTATAACGGATTGCGTCTATGGTCAGAATTGCGCCCAGATTTTGTCAAAATTGATAAACACTTTGTGCTCGGTATCGCTCAAAGCAAAGACAAGCGTCACTTTATTGAAAGCATCAAAACCCTAGCCGAAGGCTTAAATACCAAGCTGGTCGCCGAAGGGATTGAAACCGAGGAAGACCTGTGTGTTATCGAAGATATTGGGGTTGATTATGTGCAAGGATTTTTATTCCGCCGCCCAGAACCCAAGGTTCAACCCAAACTCCATTACGAATGGCCGAACACCAATCCTAGCCCCACTCTGCATGATTACAGCAATGAGTTAGCGGCGATTTTAATTGAAACCGAATCGGTTGACCCTTTATCACCAGTGCATTGGGTATCACAACTGTTACATAAAAATAACCACCTCGATTTTATACCGGTGGTGGAAGATAAAACCGTCCTTGGCATGGTATGGCGTCGTGAGCTCATGGATTTACTTGCACAACGCTACGGACACGACTTACACCACCGCAAACCCATTAGTAAATTTATGGATCGTCAACCTATCGTGGTCGACATTCACACACCAGTTGAAACTCTAAGTCGCTTAATCACCGACCATAAAAACAATCATCGTGGTGATGCGTTCATTATCACCAAGTACAATCAATACGCCGGTTGCGGGCGATTCTTGGATCTATTGCGTTTAATCACCGACTTAAAAATTCGCAACGCGCAATATGCTAATCCGTTATCCGGCTTGCCGGGCAATGTGCCGATCCAAAAACAACTGCAAAACTTGATTCATCAAAAGCGCGGTTTTTGTGTTTTTTATATCGATATTGATCATTTCAAAGCCTACAACGACTACTACAGCTATGAGCAAGGCGATGATGTGATTCGTTTAGTATCCCACCTGGTGCAGGACTCGGCACAAAGAGCCGACGATTTTATAGGTCACATTGGTGGGGATGACTTTATTCTGATTCGCACCAAAACCGATAGTTTTGTTGAAGTCTGCGACGTTTTGCTAGATCGATTTAATACCCAAGTGAAAACCTTATACAGCGCTGAAGACATCAAAAATGGCGGTATTCAAAGTCAAAATCGCGAGGGCGAAACGCAACGTTTTCCGATCATGAGTTTATCCATCGGCGTGTTAGTGGTACCACCAGGCCTGATAGAGCATCAACAAAAGTTGGCCAGTTTAGCCACCAAAGCCAAAAAACAAGCCAAGCACTCAGGCGGCAATACCTGGGCGCTCCTGAATGCACTTGATGCCTAATTTAATAACCAATTAAACCCTAACACAACAAGAAACTTGTTCTGGAGACGCTTTCGTATGAATATATTTAATCGCCTTACAATTGGTTCACGACTTTGGTTAAACCTATTTTTAACCTTAGTTTTTATCACTTTTGTCACCCTAACCTCTTGGTTGGCGACTCATCAGTCGGCTCAACAATCCAATCAGTTAGTTAATAAAGAGCAAAAAATTACCAAGCGTATCGCTGAATTTCATAAAGGTTTCATCACCACCTTACAGCAGTCAAATAACTTTGTGCTGACCGGCACAGAAGCGCACGGCCAAGCCTTTAATGAAATGATTGATCAACAAAAAAAATCACTTTATAGCCTAATCGCCGATCTAGGCGCGTCAGTTGAATTTGACCAATCCGGTTTTCTAGCGTTTACAGAAGAACACACCGGTAAACACACCGCGATTATTCAAGCCCTGTTTCCGCTTGATCGCGTATTACAAAACCTCGAAAAATCCACCAATTCAAATGTGTTTATGAAAGAACGCATCGGTCAATCAATTGAATTTGGTTTAGATTTAAGTGCGAATAACCTCAGCCAAGATTTTAAAGACGTCTTGCCGCTTATCGAAGATCAACCAGGCCTGGTGACTCACTTAGACGAGTTGCAAACACGTCTTGAAAAGTCACAACTATTGGCCGCAAAAATGATTGCAACCCAAGACTCCAGTCTTAAGCAAGAATTTGACGAACAAGGGTTAGGTTTTGCCGCCAGCCCGCTGGTAAAAGAAATTGTTGAACCTTTTAGCGCGGATTTATTTAACGGTGAAGCCGCTCGCAACTTAGACAGTCACCATGCCGAATACATGGATGCCTTTGGCGATTTGCGCGACACCCTCACCACCATGTCACAAAACAATCAAAGCTTGGCCGAACTATCCGAATCCGGCAACCTGATTTTATTAGACCTAATGTCTGACCTACAAAACCAAAGTTTAAGCGCACTCCAGCAGCTTGAAAGCGCGAGTTTAACGCAAGAAAATCGTCTTATTTTAATCGGGATTTTCGCCGTATTAGTATTGCTAACATTAAGCTTTAGCATTAGCCGTTCGATTGTCCAGCCCTTAATTCGTATGCGCGACCAAGTATTACAAGTCGCACAAACCGGCCAATTTAATCAGTCAAAAATCCTCAATGGTAAAAACGAACTGGCTGAGATGAGTCAAGCACTGCAAGGTTTATTACAATCCGTTTCTCAAGCATTAAATGAAATCAAGACGGTCAGCCACTCTCTCGCTCAAGGTGAAACAGATCAACGCATGAGCCTAAATTACAACGGTGATTTATTACTACTGAGTCAAGCCTTTAACCAGAGTCTCAATTCGGTGGATGCGACCTTAAACGAAATCGCTCAGGTCAGTCATGCATTAGAAGCGGGTGAACTATCCATCAATATCGACCTGTCTAGCCATTCCGGTCAATTTTCGCATGTTCTTAACGCCATGATGAATGCTTTATCCGTGCAAAAACAAGCGATTGATGGCGTGCGCCATGTTACTCATGCGATGCGCGCTGGTGATTTTGGACAACGTGTTGAAATTGATATGCCCGGAGAATTGCACAATTTAAAGCGTTACCTTAATGAATCGTTGGAACGCTTAGAAAACGCCATTAATAGCAAATCCATCGCGCTAAAAGCTTACAGCCAAGGCGATTTTTCTCACCAAAACGACCACGAGTTTGAAGGTAAACTGCAAGAACTCAACACCCACATGTTGAACATGGCACAAAGCGTGAGTTATATGTTACAAGACGTCAAACACGCCACCGACCATGCGGTACACGGAATTAAAGAGATCAGCTCGGGCAATCAAGACCTTAATCACCGCGTGCAAAAACAAGCCGCCGCTGTGCAAAATACCAGTGCGAATATGTCACTGATGTTAAGTTCTGTGCGCGAAACCTTAAATGAAGCCAACCAAGTAACCCACTCAACCGATCAAGTCCAACAAGACTCGCAATCAGGCCTGGTGATTGTTGAGCAGATGGTGCAAGCCATGCAAGACATTCAACAAGCCAGCCAACAAATTGCGCAGATTACCGGTTTGATTGATAGCATTGCATTCCAAACCAATCTACTCGCACTCAATGCGGCCGTGGAAGCGGCTCGCGCTGGTGAAGCCGGACGTGGTTTTGCGGTGGTGGCGACCGAAGTTCGCAACTTGGCACAGCGGTCCGCCGAAGCCGCCCAACAAATCCGTCAAGTCACCGATACCAATATGCAACGAATTGATCACGGCATGCAATTAAGTCAACAAACCCAAAGTGTGTTTGAACAAAACACCGCTTCAATTGAAGGCATTGCCAAGATGATTTTGAAAATGAACAAAGCACTCGAACTCCAGAGCCACGGCATTAAAGAAGTCACTGATGCGCTTAGCGAAATCGACGAATCTACCCAACAAAACGCCGCACTGGTCGAGCAAATATCCACCACCTCATCGCATATTATCGAAGAAGTGCTCGGACTCGAAACCAAAGTAAGCGGTTTTAAGCTAATCAAGAACACCAAACAAGCGGCCTAAAACTTCTGATTGCAGCCAAACCCAACTCCTCAGATAATAAAGACACAAGGGGAGTGATGAATGCGGCTGACTTATCCAGGTTTAAAACTTTATATTTATAGCCTAAGCTTAGTTTTAAGCTTAGGCTGGGCCGCCAGCGCTAAAGGCGAACTTATAGAGCTCAGCTTTCAATCTGGTGATAAAACTCTAACCTATCAATCGCAGGGTCAAGATCAGAATGTGGTGCTTTTATTGGGCGGAGGCCCTGGCTTTAGCAGTTGGAACTTAACCCCCATTCAACAACATCTAGCAACCAATTACCGCGTATTACGCATGGATATGCGCGGTATCGGTCAAAACAAACAGCAAGAAGCGGTGCCGCGCGACTTAATAAACCAATGGATAAAAGATATAGATCGTCTACGCCAACATGAACAGGCCGCGCAGTTTATTCTCATCGGCCATTCATGGGGCGCATTAATGGCGCAGCTTTATGCGCGCGAACATCCTCACCGTATACAACGTTTGATTTTACTCAACCCGGTTGACCCTAACCTAAGCGCAATGCAAAACTTAGTCGAACGCATTGACACCAAAGCTCGCCAAGCAGGTTTAATTAGCCAAAATTCAGACGAGTTTGAACTCAGTTTTGACAGCCCAACTATCGAAACGGTCATTCAGCACCAACTTACTCGAGTTCTGCCCACTTATTTTTATGATATTCAACAAGGTCAAGAATATGCCAAACAATTTGGCACGGACGACTTTAATATGGCGATTAATCATGCCGGTTGGCAAGCCTATCAAAACCAACCCATTCAAGCCGAACTTCTACAAACCCTGGCACAAAATCGTGCAATCAGCTTAATCACCTGTCAGCAAGATTTACTCATGCCAGAAAGCTTACAAGCCTACCAAGCCATCCTGCCCAAATTGCATAGCCAAGTTTTGCAACAATGTGCCCACTTTCCCTGGGAGGAACAACCCAAAGCCTTTTATGATGCGCTTGATCTAGCGTTAACGCGCGAAGCTGAAGTTGACGACTACTCAGACCTGACACCACAAGAGCGCGCTTGGCTATTGGATGATAGTGAACTTAATGAGTTGGTGAGCGCATTAGATAACCTAGTTGTTGAAACTAGATTTTTGCCACCTTTTGATTTGACCGAACATTATTACATGACCAATCAGATTGAACTGAATCACGAATCCCTCTCAACAGGTTGGGCCAAATTAACCCAATGTCATTACAACCTTGACCCGGTGGCTCGCTTGCAAATCGTCTACCACCCAGAACATACAAAAAACCTGAGCATTCTTGAAGATAAAGCCATAGATTTAAGCTGGGTAGAAAACAAAAGCATCCAAATGAATGGCTTACAAAAAGGCGCGAAAATCTGCGTTCGAGCCGACACCTATGCTCTGACGCCACAAGCAAACGGTTATAAAGTTGAACGCGGCCCATTTATGCGTAAATTTTTAGACGGTTATTACCCACTACACGTTGAGTTAAAAATTAGCTGGCCTGACTTGCCTTTAAAAGTATCAAACCTCATCCCCTCCCCTCAAACCGGCGTGGAAATGAACCTTAGTGACCAATCGCTTAATGCGCGTTATTGGTTCCGCGGAGAATTAAGACCCCAAATTAATTTTAGCGAAGCGCCTTAAAAGCCTGACATCAAACTATCGGAAATACTGATAAGAAAGCATCAAGCTTGAACGTTCTTCATCGCTTGCTTCAAGACGAATTGCATGCTTGGGTGTCAAGAAGTAACTAGCTTTTAAATAAGGCCGCGTTGTCCAATCTTCCGCATCTAAATCATAACTTTGCGCAACTTCAAACCAAACCTTAAATCGCTCTTGCTGGTAATACCAAGCTAAGTAAGGCTCTGCATAAACCAACGATTCATTATTGGGTTGGACTCGAATATTTGCACCATATAAATATTTAGCGTTATCAATTGTAAACCCGTCAAATAGGCCAGTTTTAATATTGGCCGCCAATTCATCAGTTTGATTACGCTTTACACCAAGCTGAACCGTCCACGCCCACTCTTTTTGCTCCGCTTCAACCGGGTTAAATGCAGGCATTTTTCTTAAGCGAATCAGGTCAACCCCTTCAAGCTCAACCTCGTCTTCATTGACACGCAATTTTGCATCAAACACAACCAATTCACTGCCTTGCAGACTATTCAAACTAACGGTGTCATAAAAAAAATGGTGACCAATTTAAACTTAATGATTGTGCATTATTAGGTTGGTCGCTGTGACGCATTCCAACACCAAACATCATAGGCGGAGAGGTTTCCTGTGGCGATGGTAAAGCCGGAATATCAATCTCATCTTCTGGCGCAACGGGTAAGGCTAGCCGCTTGAGTAGAACTTGTCGTTTCAGTTGTTTAAAGGTGTGGTTTTTGTCATCCATTATTCCTACATCTTTAAACTCATAATAGCTAATTAAGCTGTTGAGAATCTTAATTTTAGATGCCTGATCTAACTCAGCCAACTCAAAATCTCCTAACTCGATTGCACGATTAAACGAGATTAATTCCAAATCATTTAGATCATCTAGACGCGCATATAAATTACGTTGATAGGAAGGTACAAAACTTATGTCGCGAATATAATTACCCGACTTTTTTTGGTTAATATCCTCAATTCGGTTAAAGAGTTCGACTGGTGCGTACCAAAGGCTAGATCGACTAGTTAAGTGATCATCGCCTTCAACCAATTCCAATACTTCCGCAATTCGAAAAGCGCAATTTTTAGTCAAAAAATAATAATCAAACTTTTTACCCGCGACTTCCCATAAATGGCTTATGATCAAATGACGCTCATATTCTGACAAATTAAGCTCATAGTCCCACATGTCACGAAACTCAGTACGTGAATAAACCATATCTTGCGAGTAATAATGTCCATCTGAAAAGCCCGATTCATACCCACCGAGAATGCCTTTATAGATATATCGAAGAATCGGTTCATCGTCAGGCACTAATGCGCCATAATTAAACGTCAAATCCAGATAACGAGATGTTTTGTCACTATTAAACTTTAATAACGAATGACCAAACGTAGAGGCCGGATTCCCAAAGTAACCACTTACCATAATGGCGCTAATTGAGCGCACTTCATCTAATTTAGCCCAACGTTCAAATGATGAACAAGCTGGTTGTCTAAACTTGTAATCAGGCAAATTAAGTTGGCGATCCAGCCATAAATAACGAGCCGGGAATTGACACTGTATCAGCATTGAATCATGATCACTCAAATCTGAAAAATAGGCTTCTAAGGTTGCAATAAGCTCCTGTTTTGGATCGGTTCGCCCGAAGTCAGCGATAAAAAACGAATCCGTTAAGACTTCACTACGCATAAGCAGTGGGTCGTAATGCAACAGCTTATGCCAAGTGACATTGTTTTGCAGTTTTAATGCCAGTGCACGCTCAACATAATGCTCACCGGAAGATTGACTAATGGCAATGCTTGAAAATAGCAGTGAGGCTAAGGGAAGAAAAAGAGGGGGAACCCGAAAAAAAAACATATTTATTTCAACCATAAAAAAGGCAAGCTATTGCTTGCCTTTTTGAACTGACTCAATCTGTAATTAGATAGAGCATGAACCAGCAGCGCGCTGGCTTAATTGACTATGCAATACTTCCGCTTGCTCAAAACGCGTTTGTGTTGCGTAGCTATCCGCTGATACTGATGCCGCTAAATCAGCACGTAAACCCTGTGAAACTTGTGCATGTGACTTCGCATCACAACCCGCAACATTTAACAACGCAGTTAAATGTTGGCCTTCACCTTTTGCCAAATCGGCTTCGATCTGTGGATAGGTTTCAAGAATGAATGCAGCCATTTTAGCCTTGTTATTTGCACAGCTTTCAGGTGTAGTTAAATTAGAACTGATTGCAGTTGTACCTAAATCCCAAGTAACGTTGGTGATAATCGCCATGACATTAGCGGTTGATTTATCTTCGATTTGCGCACCAATCAAACCACCTAACCCGCAGTCAGTATAAATCTGACCAAAATCACGATCCTGCGCATGAACTGATGACATAGATAGAACCGACGCGGCGGCTACCGCAAATGCTAACTTCTTCATAAAAATTCTCCAAAATATTTAATATTACTGGCTACTAAGCCAGATTTAATTATAACAACGTAACTAAAAAAATCTTCTTAATTCTGTCTAAATTACAAAAAAATACACCCGTAAAAATAGTTAATTTGATCAATATCATTAATCTAAATTTAACCCATTAATTCATGCCATATCGCGCTTGTCTCGGCGCGTTCAATCACAAATTCTTTGGCACTCACTATGGCCTTTTGTTTTTGTAAAGCTAAACGATGATACGCACTTCGGTAAGTTCGATAATGATCTTGTAATTTTTCAATCGCGTCGTTCGATAAAATACCCGAATCTTTCAGTTCATCCAAAATTCGCATATTGTCGGAATAGACCACCAGGCCTGGTTGTTGATGCGCAAAGGCTAAAACCAAATATTGCACGATAAACTCAATATCCACAATCCCGCCAGTTCCATGCTTTAAGTCAAACTCATGTTCATTTGACTTATCTAACCCTTCTCGCATTTTGCGGCGCATTTCGGCTACTTCAGCTTGAACTTTGGTCGCATCACGTGGCTGAGTTAGGAAGGCTGTCCTAAACGCTTCAAAATGTGACCTAACTTGATCGGAACCCACCACCGCACGTGCTCGAATTAAAGCTTGATGCTCCCAGTTCCAGGCTTTTTCTTTCTGATATTGTTCAAAATTCTTTAAGGTTATGACCATCAAACCGCTTGCGCCATTTGGGCGTAAACGTGTGTCAATTTCATACAACTGACCGGCCGGCATTAAGGTCGTCAGCACCGAAATTATTTTTTGCCCCATGCGGGTAAAAAACGTGGCGTAATCCAGCGATCGTTGATTTTCCTGGCTGGCTTGAGTTTTTGCATCACTTGCATCCAGGTCGTATAAAAACACCACATCCAAATCTGACCCATAGCCCAACTCAATCCCACCTAGCTTGCCATAACCCAGTACCAAAAATGGCGACTCAGATTGCCCAGCGGGCAAGCCATGTTTGGCGGTCATTTTCTGCCAAACATAATCATGTGTAACATTTAGCACGGCTTCGGCAATCCAAGTTAAATAATCACTCACATGCATCACCGGTACTTGTCCTGTAATATCCCCTGCGCCCACTCGGAATACTTGGGCGTGACGCCAATGACGCAGCTGCAACATAAATTGCTCTTCGTCATCACCATAGGTGGTTAATAAGGTTTGCGCTTCAGCGAGTAATTCTTTTAACTCAAGTGGTCGATACAAACTACGCAGGTCCAACAATTGATCCATCAAGGCCGGATATTTAACCAGCATATCCGTTAACCATGGACTGGCCGCACACAACTTAATTAAATGCGCCAACGCGACTGGGTTTTCTTTTAACAACACCAAATACACACTGCGACGTACCACACTTTCAATCACACTTAAGGCACGTTGCAATGCGATTTCTTGGTTATCTTCCTGACCAGCCAATTGTTTTAATAACAACGGCATTACGTGCTCTAATCGAGTGGTCGCTTCGGCACTCATCTGCCCGACAGAGCGCGCCTTTTTAAATTGGCGCAATAAATTCAAAATTTCGCCCGGCTTATGGAAACCAAACTGCGTCAAAATCACCAGCGCGTCATCTTCAAGCGGTCCCTTCCATGCCTGTGCCAACGCATCCGTTAAATCGCACACATCGGCTTCCTCAGCAAACACATCGTCAAAGTGCTGTTGTACGATTTGGCGATAGTCATTGAGTTGTTGCATAAACTCCGCATAGTTGGCAAAGCCCATGGCTTCGGCTAACACTTGTCGTTGCGCTTCGTCATCAGGTAGATCATGAGTTTGTTGGTCGTTCCATTCTTGCAGACGATTTTCGGCACGACGTAAAAACACATAGGCCGCTTTAAGCTCCTCAGCATCTTGGGTCGCAATATAATCCTGCTCTGCCAAGTATTGCAGCATGGGTAATAACGAACGCCCTTGTAGCACCTTATCTCGGCCACCATGCACCAATTGGAAGGCTTGCACGATAAATTCTATTTCGCGAATGCCGCCCGCCCCCAACTTTATGTTATTTTCCATGCTCTTCTTGCGCACTTCGGTTTTAATCATTCGCTTTAAATCACGTAACGAATCCATCGCGGTGTAATCGACATAACGGCGATAAACAAACGGACGCAAAATTTCAAATAACTCTTGCGCCTTGTCCCTATCCCCTGCTATTGCACGTGCTTTCACTAGTGCATAACGCTCCCACGCTCGGCCATGCATTTCATAATAATGCTCGCTACCCGCAAAACTTATCGCTAATGGGCCGGCCTCGCCAAATGGACGCAAGCGCATATCCACACGATACACAATGCCTTCGGGCATCATTTCGGTTAGCATTTTGTTTAGCATCTGCCCTAGTTTGGCGAAAAACTGGTCATTCGACATCGCCCGCGCACCGTCCGTTTGACCGCTTTCAGCGTAAACAAAAATCAAATCAATATCGGACGAAAAGTTAAGTTCATAGCCGCCGAGTTTCCCCATTCCCAATACAATTAAAGTTTGAGCTTCACCGGATTCCTGCCCAATTGGTGTGCCGTATTTTTCGCAGAAACGTGGATACAACCAATCCAATGCGCCTGACACCAAGCCATCCGCCAAATCGGAAACATCACGCATGGTTTCATTCAAATCCGCCAAACCAGCCAAATCACGCACTGCAATACGCACCATCTGCTCACGTCTGAGTTGGCGTAGCATTTGTTTGAGTGCCAATTCCGACTCACAAGCCAATAAGGCTTCACGGCATTCGGCTACCAATTCATTCGGTTGATACAGTCGTTCATAATTGAGCTCGATCAGTTCTGGATAACGCTGATATTCACGTTCGACAAACAAACTCCAAGGCGTAACCGACTCGATTAATGAACGCGCATCATGCATGACTTAACTCCTGGTTTGACTCGCTCGGCGAATCTTTTTTATACACAAATAATTCGGTTTGACGCTTATCGGCCAGCTGCCAAATCGCATCGGGAATCACATCCGGTATCGCAAAACTATTACTCACAAATAAAGCGTTGGGCGACATCTCAGCCTGCACCTTTCGCCAAAGCTGCGCCATAGGCTCGGGAGATAAAAACGCATAGATCAGATTGTATTGCGATAAATCCACCGAGTCGATATTCTGCCTGAATACTTGCCCGCCGCTCAACAGGCTTTGAAATTTTGCCCACCAATAAGGCAACCAAGCCGTTTCGACACCCACGGATTGGGTCACATTCGTCAAACCATTCATATAAACTACGTTATGACCCATGCCACAACCCAGATCAATAAAAAGAACATCAGTACGATCACTTACCAACTCTTTTAAGGCCTGACGCGTAATCTGATTGGTCAGATATAAAGGCACACGATTCACCACACTGTTGCGAAACACTAGCCACAAAAGCACAAACGAGACCAAGGCCAACAACGGACTCACGTTAAGCAACAAGGCCGCATATAACCCCAGAGGAATAATAAACTGAATCCAACGCCACCAATAAGGTAAGCGCCAACTTAACAAGGCTGCAATCGTCGCTTGCCCCAGCACAAGTGCCCAATCTGGATAAGGTGGCGAAATCACAAAACTTAACCCCTTCACTATCAGCGCCAAAGCGCCTATCGCCAACAGCTGCAACACCAAAGCCCACACTATTTTAGGCCACTGAGCTATCCATCCAATCGTCTTATGCACCAACTTTAATCACCTTGCACCAATCAAAAACAAGACCGCTCTTTTAATATTAAAAAGATGACTTATTTTCATTAAATTAAAAACTAACCTATTGTATTTTATGTGTTTTATAAAAATAGGCACAACTAAAGCTTATTGTAACTGAAACTTTTTTTCAACACGGGTGATAAAAAAGGGCTGAACGCCTTTAAAACAAGCCCTAAATGGAGGTTACTAAGTATGAAACTTATAGTGGCAATAATCAAACCTTTTAAGCTGGACGACGTACGCGAAGCCCTGCACGACATCGAAGTGCATGGCATGACCGTAACAGAAGCAAAAGGCTTCGGTCGCCAAAAAGGTCACACTGAAATTTATCGTGGTGCGGAATACGCGATCGAATTTCTTCCTAAAGTACGTCTCGAAATCGCGATTAGCGATGACAAAGTTGATACCGCAATTGAAGCGATTGGCAATGCCGCGCGCACCGGCAAAATCGGTGACGGCAAAATCTTTGTGATGCCGATCGAACAAGCGGTGCGTATCCGTACTGAAGAAACCGGCGATGTCGCCCTTTAATTAACAGAAGGAATAATGTGATGGAACAAGTACTCGAACTCAGTTACGCGCTCGACACCTTTTACTTCCTCATGGCGGGGGCACTCGTTATGTGGATGGCGGCGGGCTTTACCATGCTCGAAGCCGGTTTGGTGCGCAGTAAAAATACCACTGAAATCTTAGCGAAAAACGTGGGCTTATTTTCAATTGCCAGCTTGATGTATATGTTGGTCGGTTACAACATTATGTATGGTGACGGCGTTAACAGCGTAATTCCTGGCCTAAGCTTCTTATTAGGTGCGGATAACACAACCGCGGCCGTGGTAGCCGGTGGTGAGGATGCTCCTTACTACTCAAACCTAGCCGACTTCTTCTTCCAAGTGGTGTTTGTAGCCACGGCGATGTCGATTGTTTCTGGTGCGGTTGCTGAACGTATGAAACTTATGTCGTTCTTTGTGTTTGCTATCGCGATGACCGCGGTTATCTATCCGGTTCAAGGTTTCTGGACATGGGGTGGCGGTTTCCTAAGCGAGCTTGGTTTCTCTGACTTTGCTGGTTCTGGTATCGTTCACATGGCCGGTGCAGCCGCCGCTCTAGCAGGTGTATTAGTACTTGGTTCACGTAAGGGTAAATATGGTCCAAACGGTGAAGTTCGTGCGATTCCGGGCGCAAACATGCCTTTAGCTGCGCTAGGTACCTTCATCCTATGGTTAGGTTGGTTCGGTTTCAACGGTGGTTCACAGTTGCAAATCTCAACCGTTGAAAACGCTAACGCAGTGGCGATGATCTTTGTAAACACAAACTTAGCGGCTGCAGCAGGTGTGATCGGTGCGATGATTATCTCACGCATCATGTTTGGTAAAGTTGACTTAACTATGATCTTAAACGGTGCGCTAGCGGGTCTAGTATCTATCACCGCTGACCCATTATCACCTACGCCTCTATCGGCGGCGGTTATTGGTTTAATCGGTGGTATGTTAGTCGTATTCGCGATCTTGATCATGGACAAGAAGTTAAGAATCGATGATCCGGTTGGTGCGATCTCTGTTCACGGTATCGTAGGTATCTGGGGCTTAATCGCAGTCGTATTCAACAACGCAGATGCAACCATTGGCGCACAGCTAATCGGTATCGTATCAATCTTTGCTTGGGTATTCATTGCCAGCTTAATCGTGTGGTTCATTATCAAAGCGGTAATGGGTGTACGTGTTAGCGAAGAGCAAGAGTACGAAGGTCTTGATCAATCAGAGTGTGGCATGGAAGCCTACCCTGAGTTTGGTAAAAAATAAGACTGAATAATAACTCGCTTAAAACTAACCCCGCTTCGGCGGGGTTTTTTATATCTGCAATAAAGGTTAGCCACCAAGAGCACCAGGCCTGGTGCCTATATTAGGCCTACAAATTACGAATTTTATATAACAACTGCAATAACCGCATTTTTAAACTGGGCTTCACTTCAATCGGATGGCGAAACTCCAGCACAACCGGCTGTTCATTCGGATTCGCTAAATCATGATTCGGCCAATCTAAAATATCATCCAACTCAAACCCGGTATCCATCGCCACTAGCTGCCAAGGTAGTTCACGATCTCGTCCAACCGCATGCGCCCCCTGCTGATCAAACGCAATTGGCCACTTGGCCTCAATCGCCACCTCTTTGGCTTTTCCCGACTCCATCCAAATTCGGACTATTTCGTTTTTTTGCAACAAAGTGCCATAAGGTAAAAACAAATACTGCGCGTTCATATTCGTGACCGAATAATCCGTTAAAGGCGCTCCGTCCGCAAACTGAAAATTGCAAAAACCCTTTCCACAACAAGACATTAGCTTTCCTTTGATTTTTAAAAAATTAGGCGTATTATAGAACTACGAAACAAAATTTCTCAGGAGAATGAGTATGAGCGTCGATTCTATTAACAGTGTAGGTTCGCCTTATAGCCCTTACAACCCAACCAACACTAGCTTAACAACTGGTCAGCAAATTAACCGATCGGCGGATAACGCGGCAGGCTTAGCCGTGGTGACTGGCATGACCACAGAAATCATGGGTCAATCGGTTGGTATGCGTAACGCGAATGATGGTATGTCATTATTGCAGACCGCTGATGGCGCGTCTCGTGGCATGACAGACAGTATCCAGCGTATGTATGAACTATCCATCCAATCAATGAACGGAACCATGAGCGCATCTCAGCGTAATATGCTCAACACTGAGTTTCAGCAGCAGATGGAAGAAATTAACCGTACAGCGGCCACCACCAAGTTTAATGATATTTCATTATTGGACGGCCAGAATCCAGACATTGAGATTGCGCTGGGTGATAGTAGCAAAAGCAACCTTACCATGCCAACTCTAACCAGCGATGCGTTGGGCTTAACTGGCATGGATTTAAGCAACCCGGCTAATGCAAGTGCGGCAGCCGAAGCCTTGTTAAACGCCACCGACCTACTTAGTGCAAGCCAAGCCAATTTTGGCGCCCAACAAAACGGCCTATATTCAGCGGTATCCAATATGGCCACCAGCCAAGAAAACAGTTACGCTAGTCGTAGCCAAATTCTTGATACCGACATGGCGCGAGCTTCTACAGATAAAGCACGCAACGATGTACTTATGCAAGCCAGCATCATGATGCAAGTACAAGGCAACCAAGACAAATCCAATGTCCTCCAATTACTAGGTTAAGATTCTCCGCCTAGTCTTATGCGCCCAATACCTAAGGGCGCATTATTTTTTTCAGCCCTCCTCTACAAACACTTGCAAACCACCAGGCCTGGTCGCATAATTCGCGAATCCACTTCGGCAGGAACCCCAGCCATGCAACCTCAGTATTTTGATCAAACCCAACTTGACCTCGCTATCGACAACCTGGTTGAAAAAGGCTGGCATGTTTGGCCGGATGCCATTGATTCGCAACTTTGTTTAACTTTGCTACATGAAATCGATCAGCTTGATCAACAGGGTGAAATGCAACAAGCCGGTATTGGTCGAGGTCAAGAGCATCAACTTAACCAACGCATTCGACGCGACAGCATTCACTGGCTCGAACGCACCAGCCCTGCTCAAGCTCAATACCTGGATCTAATGCAGCAGTTACAACTCGAACTGAATCGCCAATTATTTCTTGGCTTGTTTGAATACGAAGCCCACTTTGCACTCTACTCGCCTGGTGACTTTTATAAAAAACATTGGGATAGTTTTCGTGGTGCGGCCAATCGAATGGTAACGACCGTGAGCTATCTTAATCCCGACTGGCTAGACAGTTGGGGCGGCGAACTCGTGATCTACGACGAACAAGACACTCACATTATCGGCCAAGTCACGCCCGAAATCGGCACGCTGGTACTGTTTATGAGCGAACAAGTACCCCACGAAGTCAAACCCACCCAGCAACCAAGAGCCAGCATTGCGGGTTGGTTCCGACTTAACACTTCCATCGCAGGGCAACTTAACCCACCCTCTTAATCTGCCCATTTAACTCGGCACCAGGCCTGGTGGTTTGATCACAAAGTCTAACAAGGATTAATCCATCCCCGTATAACTAAGAAGTTCGATATTGCGGGCGGATTCCCTCCCACCAAAAGCCTTTGGCTTGCTATAATTAATCCTATTTTTCAAACAGAAACGAACAACACATTATGGAAAAGCATTTCGACCCCAAAACGATTGAAACCAAGTGGTACCAAACTTGGGAAAACGCCGGCTACTTTGCACCCAACTTAAACAGCGATCAAGATCCTTATTGCATTATGATCCCACCGCCCAACGTCACCGGCAGTTTACATATGGGGCACGCTTTCCAAGATACGATTATGGACACCCTAATCCGCCTGAATCGTATGCAAGGCAAACCTACACTCTGGCAACCGGGTACAGATCACGCCGGTATTGCGACCCAAATGGTGGTAGAACGCCAGCTGGCCGCGAAAGGTTTAAGTCGTCATGATGTGGGTCGAGAAAAGTTTATTGATGAAATTTGGAAATGGAAAGCCGAATCTGGCGGTACCATCACCAAACAGCTACGTCGCTTAGGCGCTTCTCCAGACTGGAGTCGTGAGCGTTTTACCATGGATGATGGTTTGTCGAATGCGGTAAAAGAAGTGTTCGTTAAGCTGCACGAAGAAGGCTTAATTTATCGCGGCAAACGTCTGGTTAACTGGGACCCAGTTCTGCACACCGCCGTATCCGATTTAGAAGTTATTTCCGAAGAAGAACAAGGTAATCTATGGCACATGCGTTATCCATTAACGGATGGTTCCGGTCATCTAGTGGTGGCCACCACACGTCCTGAAACCATGTTAGGCGATCAAGCTGTCGCCGTGCACCCAGAGGACGAGCGTTACCAAGCGCTGATCGGCAAAACCATCACCCTGCCTTTAGTGGGTCGTGAAATCCCGATTATTGCCGATGACTATGTGGATCCTGAATTTGGTACTGGTTGTGTCAAAATCACGCCGGCTCACGATTTTAACGATTACGAAATGGGCAAACGCCATAACTTGCCGATGCTGAACATCTTCACCCAAGATGCAGCGATTAATGACGAAGCACCGGAAAAATATCAGGGCTTAGATCGTTTTGCTGCGCGTAAGCAAATCATTGCCGATTTAGAAGCGCTGGATTTGATGGAAAAAATCGAGCCGCATAAACTCATGGTGCCGCGCGGCGATCGTACTCATGCGGTGATTGAGCCATTACTGACCGATCAATGGTATGTCGCGGTTCAAGAACTTGCCAAACCGGCGATTGACGCGGTTAAAAATGGCGACATTGAATTCGTTCCCAAAAATTGGGAAAACACCTACTTTGAATGGATGAACAATATCCAAGACTGGTGTATTTCACGTCAAATCTGGTGGGGGCACCGCATCCCAGCTTGGTACGATGACGAAGGCGGTGTGTATGTTGGTCGTGACGAAGCCGAAGTGCGCGCCAAACATAACCTAGGTGAGCGTGCATTACGCCAAGATGATGATGTGCTCGACACCTGGTTTAGTTCGGCTTTATGGACCTTCTCGACACTCGGCTGGCCGGAAAAAACACCTGAATTGGAAAAATTTCATCCTACCTCCGTATTGGTAACCGGTTTTGACATCATTTTCTTCTGGGTCGCCCGTATGATTATGATGACCCTCAAGTTCACAGGCCAAGTGCCTTTCAAACAAGTATATGTGCATGGTTTGGTTCGTGACAGCGAAGGTCAAAAAATGTCGAAATCCAAAGGCAATGTGCTTGACCCGATAGACCTCATCGACGGCATAGATTTAGAAAGCCTTGTCAGCAAACGTACCACCGGCCTGATGCAGCCTGAAAAAGCCGCCAAGATCGAAAAAGATACCCGCAAACAATTCGCCGACGGCATTGCGGCTTTCGGCACCGATGCGATCCGTTTTACGTTTGCTTCGCTTGCCTCTACTGGGCGCGATATTCGTTTCGACTTAAATCGCTGCGACGGTTATCGCAACTTCTGCAACAAACTTTGGAACGCGACCCGCTATGTTCTAATGAATACACAAGGCTTCGATACTGGGGTAGATGAAAAACAGCCCATCGAATTATCGCTAGCCGATCGCTGGATTGTGTCGCGTCTACAAACAGTCGAAACCGAAGTGGTACGCCATTTCGAACAATACCGTTTTGACCTCGCCGCTAACCTTATCTATGAGTTCACCTGGAACGAATACTGTGATTGGTATTTAGAATTATCTAAACCCATCCTAAACCAAGACTCATCCGATGCCGCCAAACGTGGCACCCGCCGTACCTTGGTGCGCGTACTCGAAACCCTATTACGCTTAATGCACCCGATTATGCCGTTTATCACCGAAGAAGCTTGGCAGACAGTCGCGCCTTTGGCTGGCAAACAGGGTGACACCATTATGTTGCAACCTTATCCGCAAGCCGACAGCACAAAAATTGATACCGCAGCCGAAGCCGAGCTGGACTGGGTTAAGCAATTTATTATGGGCGTACGTCGTATCCGTTCAGAAATGGATATCGCCCCTAGCAAAGCCTTGCCCGTGTTGTTAAGCAAGGTTTCTGATCAAGACCAGGTCTGGTTAAACAATAACCGTTTATTCTTAATGACCCTGGCTAAACTAGAATCCATCGACATCCTTACCGATGCCAACCAAGCCCCGGAGTCGGCGATCGCACTGGTCGGTGAAATGAATATATTGATCCCAATGGCTGGCTTAATTGACAAGTCAGCGGAGTTAGCTCGCCTTGAAAAAGAGATTGATCGTTTAAAAAACGAACAAAAAAGATTGGATGGCAAGCTAAATAATGATAAATTTGTAGCACGAGCGCCGGCAGAAGTAGTTGCCAAAGAGCGTGAAAAACTGCAAGATATAGCCAACGCCTTGACTAACCTGGAGCAACAACATGCGAAAATTCAACAGCTTTAAACGATTTTTACCTATTGTCGGCCTAGCCGTTATGGTTCAGCCCATGTGGTTAATACCGTCCTTAGCTCACGCTGAAGAATATACGCATTATATTAGTGACAGCATTGAAGTGCCGTTGCGTCGTGGTGCGGGTAACGAATTTCGCATTATTCGTATGTTGGAAGCCGGCAGCCCAATTAAAGTGCTTGAAGTAGGTGACTCCAACTGGTCACGCGTTGAATATATTCACAATGGCGCCACGTTAGAAGGCTGGGTGAATAAAATCGCGATTCAAAATGACACACCATCAAAAGTTTTACTGGCTGAACAAACCGCTCGTTTGAATAAACTAAACGCTCAGTACAAAGCTTTACAGTCTGAGCACAACGAATTAAAAACACGTGCAAATACCACCAGCCAAGAGCTTGAAACCATCAAGCAAGAAAAGTTTGAACTTGATAAAGAGTTTGATCACCTTACCAGTATTTCAGGTGGTGCAATCGAGCTTGATCAACAAAACCAGGAAATGCGTCGTTTGATTGGTGATTTAGAATCGCAAAACGTGATTATGCGCGAACAAATTGCGCGTGCTGAAGACACGGTTAAACGCCAGTGGTTTTTAGCCGGTGCGGGCGTGTTACTAGCCGGTTTGCTATTGGGTCGTTTCTTTAGAATTCCAAAACGTCGTGGCGGTTGGGACAAGATTTAAAAATCTAAACCTGAAAAAACCTTGCCCATAAAAAAACCAGGCCTGGTGCTCGCACCTTGCCTGGTTTTTTGTTCGTAAAATTTAATGCCACAACCAACCTCCTGGCTTTAAAAGGAGGTCGTCTAGCGGTATTCGAGTCTACTTCAACAACGCTGGTATCAATTCTTCTGCTGGCACATAACCTGGCACCATATTACCATCTTCAAAAATAATGGTTGGGGTACCGTTAATACCAAACAACTGGGCTTGTGACATATGGTCTTTTACCGGGTTATCACAGCTTTTGGTCTGCGGATTCGTGCCCTTCTTAGCATCATCTAAGCTTTTAGCGGGATCATCGGCACACCAGATCGATACCATTTTTTCATAGCTAGGCGTATCCACACCTGAGCGTGGGAAAGCTAAATAACGTACCGTAATGCCTTCTTTATTTAGCTCGGGTACATCTTTATGAAACTTCTTACAATAAGGGCAGTCAATATCGGTAAATACAGTAATGGTAGCTTTCGTATCACCTTTTGCCGGGAACTCAATCATCGAATCCGTCGGAATGGCCTCTAGGGTTTGCTTACGTGCTTGATTTTTAGCCGATTCGGTTAAATTCTCGCGCGTAGCCAAATCAATTAAATTTCCGTTAAACAAAAACTTTGTATCCGCCGTCATGTAAATCACATTTGGGCCCACAATGACTTGATACAAACCTACAACCGGCGATTCGCTTATTTGTGCTGTTGGCGCGCTCGGAATAATTTCGTTAAGCTTCTTTTGAATCTTATCGGTGGTCTCGTCTGCGATGGCTATATTCATACTTAACGCACTGATCACCAGACCTGGTAGTGTTCGTTTCAAAACTGTTGTAAACATACTTGTCCTATTCTTTAATAAAATTAGCCGCGCGGATGATGTTGCTGATGTAAGGATTTTAAGCGCTCTTTCGCGACATGAGTATAAATTTGTGTAGTCGACAAATCACTATGCCCTAGCAACAACTGCACACTGCGTAAATCCGCTCCATGATTAATCAAATGCGTCGCAAATGCATGACGCAGACCATGAGGCGATAGTTTACCAGCGATGCCCGCGATTTGGGCAAGATTATGAATCCGGTGCCAGAGTGTCTGCCGTGTCATGGTACGCCCTAAACGCGATACAAACAAAGTATCAACCCATTTGTCACCCACCAGGCCTGGTCGTGCGCTTTTTAAATAACGCGCTAACCATTCACTCGCATACTCACCCAATGGCACAATGCGTTCCTTGTTACCTTTACCTGTGACCATGACCAAACCCGCCGACAAATTTAACTGCGACAAAGGTAAGTTCACCACTTCCGATACACGCAAACCACTGGCATACATTAACTCTAAAATCGCACGATCTCGCAAACCCAAATCCGTGCTGGTATCCGGTGCATCTAACAAATCACTAATTTGTGATTCGCTTAACACACTTGGAATCGCCGCCGACGTATTTGGTGTTTTTAATAAATCACACGGATTAATTGACAACCAGGCCTGTTCAATCGCAAACCCATACAAGCGTTTAAGCGATGACACCATACGAGCGATTGAACGATCCTGTCGACCGGCTTCTTGCAGGTAACGAATATAGCTCTGCAAATCATCCCGACTCACCTGTTGCCAAGCCGCGGATTCCAGCTTGCCCAACCAACGTGCAAACTGGGTTAAATCGGTCCGATACGCCGCTTGTGTATTTGCACTCAAACCTTCAGATAATAATAAATGTTCTAAAAATAACGCCAAAGCGTCTTCAAATTTTACGGCGTCCATAAACCTCATTTCACTTTAGGCGTACAAATTAAACTTATTAAACCATACTCTGCTAAGTCGCCAAAGCCAGATATAAAAAACCCCGCCATGGCGGGGTTTATAACAAGCTAATGGATTTATTTATTTCGCTTGTAAATCTCTCGCGATTCTAGGTGAATCTTCCGGATCTGGGCTAGACGGATAATAGGTCTGCCAGATGAAATACATCAACGGAATCACTAATAAGGTCAACACAGTTGATGAAATCGTACCGAAGATCAACGCAATCGCCAGTCCACCAAATACCGGGTCGGTCGTTAGAATCAACGACGCCGTAATAATGGCTAAGGCCGTTAACAGAATCGGACGGAAACGAACCTTACCGGCTTCAATCACCGATTCTCGCAAGCTCTTACCTTCACGACGATATTCCAAAATAAAGTCGATCAATAACAAGGAGTTACGCACCACGATACCCGCCAAAGCAATGACCCCGATCATAGAAGTCGCCGTAAATGCTTGCCCCATTAACCAATGGCCTGGGAATACACCAATCATCGTCAATGGAATCGCTCCCATGACAATTACCGGCACCATGAACGAGCGATAGTAGCCAACTAAAATCAGATAGATAAAGATCAACGCGACAATAAACGCCGAGCCCATATCTCGGAACACATCCAGCGTAAGACGCATTTCACCGCCCCACAACAAAGTGTAATCCGTCACATCTTTTGGTTGAGCTTCGACAAAGCCCAAGTTGGCCGTGGTAAAGCTCACGCCCGACTCTGGCAAGGTCACGCCGTCTAACATTTTATCCAGAGTTAATACGGCATAAACTGGGCTAGAGCGCAACAATTCGCCACCAACCATCACCATCGAATGTTGATCACGCCGCATGATTGGTTTATCCAATATGCGTTCATTAATTGTCGCGATAGACGACAACGGCACCGCTTCACCCGAGAAAGAATTCACGCGCAAGTTCAGCAACTGCTCTGGCACGGTACGCTCTTCACGCGGCAAACGTACCACAATATTGACCGGTTCACGCACATTATCCAAATGCATATAACCCAGCTCGTAACCATTAATATAGTCGCGCAACATCTTACTCACCACCGCAGGAGCGATGCCGAGTAAATTAGCCTTTTCGCGGTCAATATTAATTTCGTAACTATGCACATCACCCGTCACCGAGTTATCGATATTGATCATGCCGTATATCTGCTCATACTTAGCGGTGATTTCATTTGCCGCCGTACGTAACACGTCATAATCCGGACCATAAACTTCAGCTAAAATTTGTGAAGAGACCGGTGGCCCAGGCGGGGTTTCGTAAATTTTCACCTTCGCTTCTGGGAAATCTTGACGCACCATCGCAAATCGATCATGTAATAGTTGCGCAATTTCATGCGAACTTAAACTACGGTGATGCTTATCTTCTAAGTTCACTCTAATTTGAGCAAACTCACTACCCTGCTTAATCAAGTCGCCACGCACTAAGGCCGCGAAATCAATCGGAGCAGGCGCACCCAAATAAACCGTGTAATCGTTTACATAAGGCGTTTTAGATAAAATATCACCCACAAAACGTACCACCCGATCGGTCGCTTCTGTCGCGGTACCGGCTGGCATGTCCACCTGCACTAAGAACGTATTGGTGTTATCAAATGGCAACATTTTGACCTCAACCCCCGCCTTATGCAGCGGATTATTCATGCCATCATCTCGCATAAACTGCAACGCCGGTTGCAACATCGCGGCCATCAGGCTCACCAAGACCGCACCCAAGAAAATATTACGCTTGGTACGGCTTTCAATCATCGGCACAATGGTTTTGACATATAAACGTTGCATCCAATCTTCTTTTTCGACGTGATGCGATTCCATACTTTCGCGGCGTTGCATCTCAGCAATAGCTTTTTTGCCCAACCAACGGTAAGAGGCATAAGGCACTAAAATATAAGCAATCAACAAAGAAGCGATCATCGCAATCGGCACGTTAAACGGAATCGGAGCCATAAACGGCCCCATCATGCCAGTTACAAACATCATTGGGATAAACGCCAAAATAACCGCTAAAGTCGCCACATTAGTTGGGTTACCAATTTCATTGGTGGCTTTAATCAAGAGTTGATCAAAGTTTTTTGGGTCAAAACCTTGATGGATATGCCGGTGAATATTTTCAATTACAACAATCGCGGCATCCACCAATAAACCCAACGACAGAATCAAGGCGAAGAGCGTAATGCGGTTCATGGTTTGGCCAAACAATAGCCCCACCACTAATACCACAAACAAAATTAGCGGCACGGTTAGGGTTACAATGCCCGCTTCGCGCCAACCCAAAAAGATCATTAAAATAATCACCACTGAGGCAATGGCGATACCCAAGTGTTCAATCAAAATATTCACAGCTTGATCGGCCATTTCGCCGTCATTGCGAGTCACGACAACTTCGACATCAGCCGGTAACATACTCACTTTTAATTCTTCGAGCTTTTCCAGTACCGCATTCGATACGGTTACCGCGTTGGTACCGGGTTTCTTAGCAACCGACAAGGTCACGGCTGGGAATTCGCCGCGTTTGCTGGCGTGTGCCGCCATGCCATAGCCAATACGCGTATGCACCTCAGTCTCAAGCGGTCCATCTTCAATGCGTGCAATGTCACGCAAGAAAATCGGTTGGCCTTTATCCGCGCCAATAATAATATCGCCCACTTCCTGCGCATTCCCTAAATAACCATTCACGCGTACCGGATGATGGCTATTGTTATTAACCAACGAACCTACTGGCAACGACACATTACTGCCCATCAACATATCGCTAATATCTTCCAGCGATAAACCAGTCATGGCAATCTTTTGCGAATCCAACCAAACATTGACCGCTCGCTGCTGACCACCCATAACTTCGGTAAACGAAACACCCGGCACATTACGCAACTGTTCAATCAGTTTTAAACTGATATCGCGTAAATCAAACCCTCCCAAACGTTCCGATGTTAAAGCCAAGGTTAAAATCGGCACATCATCCACATTAATTGGTTTTATAATGGGATCTTGGGTATCTGGCGGCATGCGATCCATATTTTGCATCACCTGGTTGTAAACCTTCACCAAGCTATCAACCTGGTTTTCACCCACTTCAAACTGCACCGTGACCACGCCAAAATCGCTAGTAGCATAACCATAGGTGTTTTCCACCCCCGGCAAGGCGTTCATAATGGTTTCAAGCGGTTTCACCACCATGTTGTTTACTTCATCCGGAGTTGCACCCGCCTTCGGCACCATAATATTAGCGGCCGGCACCACAATTTGTGGATTGTATTCACGCGGCGTGACAAATAATGCCAACATCCCGGCCAACAACACCGCAATCATAATCATCATGGTAATTTTGGAATGAATAAACATCTGCGCCAGCTTACCGGCCATGTTTAATTTAATCTCTTTATCCTCATGCGCCATGGGTTAGGCTCCTGTTTCAGAATTCGAAGACGTTACGACCACTTGATCGCCATTTACCAAGGTTTGATTGTTTGAAGTCACAATCACTTCATCAATATCCAAACCAGCTTGCACTTCGTAATGCCCATTCTGCTCCATACCTATACGCACCATACGGAACTGCACATGATTATCATCATTGACCACAAATACACCTTCAATCCCACTACGGTTCACCACCGCTTCTTTAGGGATCAACAGCGTTTGGCGCTCGCCGCGTTTAAATTCAATGCGTGCAAATGTACCGGAATTGACGTTATTAACCACTGGCAAGCTTAACTTCAAGTTATGTCCACGCGTCTTTGGGTTGGCGGCTGAAACTAATGAATAAATTTCGGCTTCTAACGGCTCTTTCTGACCATCCACCATCACTAACGCGGTGTCACCCACTTGCAATTGTGCATACAAATCTTGTGATACTTCCGCCTGTACACTTAAGGACTTCAAGTTTTCAATAATGACTACAGGATTGCCCGGTGCCGCTAAATCGCCTGCTACCGCCATTTTTCTGACAACTACGCCATCAAACGGCGCCCGCACATTCGCATAATTTAGTTGCGATTCAGCTTGTTCCAAACCGGCTTTGGCGGCCGCTAGGTTTTCTTGTGCCACACTGTATTGCAAACGAATCCCGTCAAACTGCTGACGCGACACCGACTCTTCTTTATACAATTCTGAGAAACGCTCAAAATCGGCCTTCGCATTTTCTAACGCCGCTTGCGCCTGTAAAAATCCGGCACGTGCTTGCGAAATTTGGCTTTGAATGTCTTGCGGGTCAATGGAGAATAATAAATCACCGCGTTTCACGCTTTCGCCCACTTCCACTGGGATGCTGCGAATATACCCCATCAAACGTGAGGCAATACGCGCTTGCTGATCTGGCACCACAGAACCAGGAACGTGCGACACCATTGGCACCGTTCCCAAGCCCACTTTATGTGTCGTCACTTCATATTTGGCTACATCATAAGCCGCCTCATCTTTCGCATCATCCGACGAACAACCGCTTACACCTAAAAGCGCCGCGACAATACCGGCATTTATTAACATCCACATCGGTTTCATAATTTCTATCCTCTAATCGATTACATTTGATCCAAGTGCATACGGCCTGTCGCCAATCGCAATTGCGCTTTTTGTATATTCTTCGCGTACTCGGCATTCGCCAATTCGGCGCGGGCTTTATCCAGCTGAGCTTGACTCGTCAAAACCTCTGTCATGGTCGATACCCCAGTTTCATAACGGCGTGCAATCAAACTTTGCGCTTCTGCTGCATAGTTAACCGCGGCTTTATTTGACTCCACTTTTTTCAACTCGTTTTGATACTGACGCCAAGACTTCAGCAAATTTAAACGCACCGCTTGTTCTTCCAAACGCAGCTGCGCTTCCTGACCTCTGGCCGCTGCATTGGCTTGATCCACCGCACGACCGGTCACACCAAAGTCGGTGATTTTCCAAGACGCGACCGCCGCCACTGTATAAGAGCTGGCGTTAAAGCCAAGCTCGTTATCGTTCCAATCGTGACGCGCCATTAAATTAAAGCTTGGATACAAATCGGCACGCGAGCCTTTCACGGCCGCATGGCTGGCTTTGACTTGTTGACGCATGGCTTGCAACTTAGGGTTCGAGTCCAACGCCATTTGCGTCATCTCATCCAAGCTCTCACTTGGCAAATCAATATTAACGCGACCAGCCACATCCAACGGCGCGTAGGTTTCCATACCCATTAACGACCGCAAACCGTCCAATGCCATTTGCTCGTGGTTTTTGGCTTGTTCTAGCATCAATTCAGCTTCGGCTTGGTGGGCTTGGGCGCTTAATAACTCCGAACGTAACACCACTCCTTGTTGTACTAAGTTACGCGTGGTTTTGACATAAGCATCCGCCGCTTTCAAGGCTTGTTCGGCCACTTGAATAAAAGCACGTGCGGCATGCACCCCCTCATAAGCTTCATACACATAATAGGTCAGCATTTGCTGAACCGCGACATCGCCTTTTTGCGCCGCTTCTAGCATCGCACCAGCTTGATTCTTGGCACTTGAAATTTTGCCACCATTCCAAATCGGCAATAGCATTTCAATGCGCGTATTAAAGTCGGTGTAACCGCCTGGTTTGTTCAAATCGTCTGGTACAGTATCTATTGAACCCGTAGGGGGTGCTTCAGCAAAACCAAAGTCGCGAAAACTTGCATCACGCTGCTGCAACTTCATGCCAAATACATTTAACGGGTTATTAGAGTTAGAAGCCGTAAAAGACAAATTAAACTGCGGCAAACGACTCAAGCCAGCCTGACTTAAAGCGGCTTGCGCCTGGTCAATTTGCGCATGACTTTGGTCACGCTGCGGGTTTTGAGACAGCGTGGTTTCCACGCTGGTTTGAAAGTCGATGGTTTGCGCCGTCACCAGGCCTGGTGATGCCACCGCAATAGCCAATGCCAAAATACGTAATTTCATCGTTGTTTTCCTTTAGAAAATGACTAACAAACTGATCAAAATTGGATAATTTAGCCAGAATATAGCTAGGTTTTTTTCTTTTCAAGCACATTAGAATATAAGAAATTCCTAATATTATATCGAACTTCATATATAAGTAAAACCTTATATACCAATAAAATTTACTAAAAGCTTACTCTATGGCGAGATTGACGACCTTTTTTAACCAGAGTAATTCGCCATGAAAGTAATGACTCGCGCCTTCACGCCAATACACATCTGGTCGATGATTTAAACCACGCATCCAATTAATCACCTTATGTGGCGGCACCACTTCGTCTTGGCCACCTTGCACCAAGTGCCAACGCAAGTTATCTGGTAAATTCAACTCGCCAAAATTATATAAGTTAACTGGCGGCGCAACCGTCATTAGGTGCTGTGCTTGTAAGCTTTTGGCCTGCATTAAACTTACATAACTGCCAAACGAGAAGCCCGCCAATGCTAAAGGCAAATCCCCAAACATACCTTGCGCCCAAGTCACTGCGGCGGCCAAATCGGCTTGTTCGCCCTCGCCATGATCGTATTCGCCTTCGCTACGCCCCACGCCCCGAAAGTTAAACGCCAAAGTTTGCCAACCCATTTGTGCAAACGCACGTTCCATGGTGGTAACGACCTTATTATTCATGGTGCCATCATATAATGGATGCGGATGCGTCAGCACCACCAGGCCTGGTGGTCGCAAGCCCGGCTTAACCCGTCCTACTCGGCACTCAATTGACCCCGTCGGTCCTTCAATCAAAGTCGATTGCGTTTTTTGTAACATGCGTTATCCTTCTTCAAACCCTTACCCAATGCGCACAACTCGGCGATGGGCGACCTATTTTATGGAGCTTAGTATGACACAAAAAACCCTCATTATTGATGATGCGATTCCTTATGCACAAGCCATGTTTTCGCACCTGGGCGAGATCAAACTGGTGCCCGGTCGCGACATTAATGCCGATTTAGTACGCCACGCCGATGCACTGATTGTGCGCTCACGCACCCAAGTGAATGCCGCCCTGCTCGATAGCAGCTCAGTCAAGTTTGTTGGTAGCACCGTGGTGGGGTTAGATCATATCGACCAGGCCTGGTTGGCGCGAAATAATATTCGCTTTTATTCAGCCCAAGGTTGCAACGCCAATTCGGTAGCGGAATATGTGATTAGCGCCCTACTCGTGTTAGCCGAACAACATCACATCGATTTATCACAACAAACCCTTGGCATTATTGGAGTGGGTCACGTTGGCAAACTTTTACGACAAAAAGCACGCGCACTCGGCATGACCTGTTTATTAAATGACCCACCACGCCAACAAGCGGAAGGCCAAGCCGAATTTACTGGGTTGAATAACTTACTTCAACAAGCCGACATTATTAGTGTACATACCCCTTTAACCAAAACTGGCGAGTTTGCCAGCTTCGATTTACTCAACTCAAACAATATGAGCTTGATTAAGTCCAGCGCTATTTTAATTAACGCCGCGCGTGGCGGCATTATTAACGAGCAGGCCTGGTGCCAGCTTCATAATCGCGCCAATGTGATCGACTGCTGGCAAAACGAACCCCATATTAATGCCGAACTCTACGCCAAGGCCGATATCGCGACAGCCCATATTGCAGGGCATTCGTTAGAAGCCAAAGTTGCGGGTTCATCTATGGTGTATCAACAATTGTGTGATTTTTGGCAGGTCACAGCTCAAAATGACTGGCAAAAGCAATTACCGCCCGCACCTAAACCCCTAACCCCACCGACGAGCCATAAAACCCAAACCGCCTTGGCACAAATACTAAAACAAGCCTACGATATTGTCGCGGACGACCAAGCCATTCGCGATAAAAGTGTAAACAATGTGCAAAACCAATTTGAATTACACCGCCGTCAATACCCAATTCGACGAGAATGGAGATGGCACAAACTGGAGTCTAGTGCACAATTTGAACTTAATAAAACCCTGAAAGCACTTGGATTCCAAATCAAAGATGATTAAGATAAGAAATCCCTAATATTAGAGAATTAGGGAATGCTAATAAAATTTTGTTATCACAGAACAAAAAATTTGATTTTCTCTTTTGCAAAATATAAGAGTAATCTTATTTCCGAAATCAAGAAAGCGTCACACTTTGTGCTCTTTCGATTAGAAAACCAAATTAAAGGATGTACTCACATGAAAACCATCACAATGCTAAAAGTTGGCTTCCTAGCCGGCATCATCGCCTTAATGTCAGGCTGTGGCACAATGAAAGCAGCAGGCAACCTTGAAGAAGGCGCTTGGGGCACTTTCAACGAAATCTGGGATCGCTGGGTTGAAAGTGAAGGTGATATCGGTTGGGCGGTAGTATGGCACCGTAAAGTAGCGGACGATCTAACCCTACAAGACGTTATCGACAGCATCAACGACGTAGCCATTCAAACTCCTGGCTTAATGAATGTTGGTGAACTGCCTTTATCTTCTGAATTGAATGCTCGCGGCATTGAATCAGACGTAATCCATATCATTTCTGCATGTAACCCAGAAACCGCTCGTCACATGCTTAACTTCAGCCCAGCCATGTCCGCTTTCCTACCTTGCCGTGTAGCGGTGGTTGAACAAGAAGATGGTTTACATCTTTACACCATGAACATGGACATGATGGTAAAAATGGGTAAAGAAATGCCACCAGAGTTAAAAGAATTAACTATGGACGTACGTAATGCAATCTGGAAAATGATGGAAAATGGCGCAACTGGCGCATTCTAATCTGACCCGAATCTAACGATTCATTGCATAAAACAAAACCACCAGCGCCACCAGGCCTGGTGGTTTTTTTATGCCTGAATCAAACCCCCTTCTGTCACTCTGAGCAAAGCGAAGAGTCTCAAACCCAGTCCACCCGCCACAAGATCTTTCACTAGGTTCAAGATGACGGTTAAAAACCGTGTCATGCTAAAAAAAGATGCATCCCCCAAAAACCCGCTCATTCATCAAAAAAACTTATACCAATATACGTATTTCAATATAAGAACATCATTGTATTATCAAAAACTTATGTCACATTAATTTAGCAAATACCCCATAAAGTTTTTTGAATTATCTTTTTTGTTTCAATTACGCGATAGTAACGTCCAACGCAGGATGTGACCTCGCGCTACACAAAATAAAGTCTTAAGTATAAAAGATCACTAAATAAGGATATTCAAATGAAAAAAACCAAAATTGCATTAGCCATCACCGCAGCGGTCATGGTTTCACAACCAGTTTTAGCAACCAACGGTGACCACCTAATCGGTCTAGGCGCACAAGCACGCGCATTAGGCGGCACAGGCGCCGCCGCTTTCTTCGGTTCTGAAAACGCTCTAACCAACCCAGCTTTGATCGGTAAAATGCAAGGCACTGAATTTGCGATTGGTGGGACTTTGTTTAAGCCGAATGTAAAAGCTGAAACGGATGTTGCAAGCCAGACTGGCCCAGTTTCACAAACAAGTGATGCTGACACCAACATTATTCCTGAAGTGTCTATGGCGACTCGCATTAACGAAAATTTAGTCTTTGGCCTAGGCATTTACGGTTCAGCCGGCATGGGTGTTGACTATCGTGACAACGGTGGTGCAACAGATGGAATGGGTTTGTTTAATGGTTATAGTAACTTGCAGATTATGAAGTTTGCTCCAACTTTAGCTTATAACACAGAGCAATATGGCATTGGTTTTGCGCCAGTTATCCAATATGGTTCACTTGATATCAACCTTAAGCAATATGATACTAATGGAACACCTCTGAATCCAGCTGATGACGTTACTCATAACGTTGGTAACGGTATGTCAACCGATTTAGGTTATGGCTTTAACTTAGGTGGTTATTTTGACATTTCTCCTGAACTAACAATCGGTTTAGCTTATCAGTCTGCTATTGCCATGAAGTACAAGGATCAAATTACTACTGCTGCAGACGGGTTTAACCTTCCTGCTGGAACATTTAGTGATGACCTAGAGCAACCAGCAGAATTAAAAATTGGCGTTGCTTATAACATGGGTAATATGATGTACACTGCTGACTTTAAGCAAATCGCATGGGGCCAAGCTAAAGGCTATAAAGATTTTAACTGGGATGACCAAAATGTCTTTGCCTTAGGCGCAAAATACTCTGGTAATGGATATTGGGCAGGTGTAGGTATCAACCATGCCGAAGACCCAATAAAAGAAGTAGATGACGCAACAGCAAGCGCTCAAGCTAATGGCTTAGCTCAAGCTACTAACATTTTTAACAACCATTTCTTCCCAGGTATTGTTGAGACTCATTTTACAATCGGCGGTGGTTACGAATTAACTAACCGCATGACTTTGGAGGGTGCAGTAGTGTATGCTTCTGAAGTTAGCAAAACTGTAAATACAGGGTATCTATCTCAGCAAGCTACTGCAGATGCAACAACTCACGAAGTTACTCACTCGCAAATCGGTTATACCGTGTCATTGCGTATGAACTTCTAAAAAACCGTAAGATCAACGCGTGCTTCGGCACGCGCTGTTTTCCTCCTAATAGAGCTTTAGCCAGACCTAGTCTGGCTTTTTTGTATCTAGCTTATATACTGTACGCTCCAACCTGCGCTTAAAATTTCCTTCGAAAATCTTTCGCTACATCTTTTTTATTCCAGCAATTTTGTGCATACTACACCCAAAATCCACCCTCACATTTATATAGGGACGTTATGGCGAAAATACTCATTGCTGGCTGTGGTGACATAGGTTGTCGTTTAGGACTTGAGCTGACGGCCGACGGCCACCAGGTTTACGGTTTACGCCGCGATGGCGACAAAATCCCCGAACCCATGATCGCGATCAGCGCCGATTTAACCAGCGAGGCATTAGAGCTGCCGAGTGATTTGGACACGGTGTTCTACACCGCGGCTGCGGGTAAATATAACGACTTTGCCTATTACCAAGCTTATGTGGCGGGTTTGAAAAATCTGTTGCATGCGTTAAACGGTCAAAAGCTGAGACACTTGTTTTTTACCTCCAGCACCTCCGTTTTTAGTCAAAACGAAGGCGAATGGGTAACCGAAGACAGCTTGGCCGAAGAGCATAACTTCTCAAGTCGTCGTTTATTAGAAGGCGAAAACCTCGCCTTAAACTCAGGTTATCCGGCGACGGTGGTGCGTTTTGGCGGCATTTATGGCCCAGGCCGCACCCATATCATCGATTTGGTGATGAAAGGCAAGGCGCATTGTATGGAGGACGTATACAGCAATCGTATCCACACAGATGATTGCGTCGGCATATTTAAACACTTAATGAATCTAGATAAAGCGGACCCGCTTTACATTGGCGTGGACAACCAACCCACCCAGTCCTGTGAAGTCTATGAGTGGCTAGCCGAGCAATTAAGCGTGGGCTACATCGAACACACCGAACCCACCGAAAACAGCCGCACCATGCGCAGCAACAAACGCCTATCCAACGCCAAAATCCGTGAGAGCGGCTATGAGTTTAAATACCCAACTTACCAAGAAGGTTACGGGAGTTTGATTTAACCCTACCCTATCATCCTGAACGTAAGTGAAGGATCTTAGAGCTGGAGGGATTCGGAAGGAGACTCTTCGCTTTGCTCAGAGTGACAGAACCGACCTGCTCATCAATAATAATACAACCAACTCAAACCGATAGAGTCGCGCTTCATTTGGCCGGTGTTATCAAAACTATCGCGGCTCTGTAGAGACAAGTAGTTTAACTCAACCGTATGACTAGGGTTCAGTTTAAAACTCGCGCCCACGCCATACATAAAGCCATCTTGGGTTTGTTTATTCACATCCTGTGCAACCCCGGCATTCACTTCGCGTGTTTTATATTGACTAAAGTTATAACCTAGAGTGGCATGTAAACCAAGCGGTTGCGGTTGCGCTGACCCTTGACCTTGCCATTTAAACTTAAACAACCCACTAACATCATAAAATTCGTCAAATTGCATTTCGACATTAAAATCCGCATGCTTGATGTCAATTTGCTTTTGATTAGTGGATACACGAAACTCCGCATCTACCCAGGATGAAACTTGGGTTCCTACAGTAAGCACCAGGCCTGGTACTTTGGTGTCTTTAAAGTCTTTTACCTTGATAGTTTGCTGTGCGACCCCCAATCCTACATAAGTATCCGCATCCATCAAACCAAAATAGCCGGCTCGATCTGATGCTTGCGCGCCTGATAGCAAGCCTAATCCAATTAGCCACGACCAAGTTTTCATCCACTTCATTTTGTACCCTTATCTTTATATGACGGTTTTAATACCAATCGCCCCAAATAAATGAGCCATACCAGCGCATGTTTCGAGTCACACAATCCACATCTTGATAGCTTCGTTCCCAGCTGATAAATGGCCAGGTGAAACTCATAATCATCCATTGTAAAAAACTGACCTTGGTTTCACGTTGCTGTTCAACGCAACTTTGCTGCAGATATCGGTTATTTTCCAAGTAACTTAAACAACGGGTGACTTTGCTATCGTTTACCGAGTCTTGCGGTATGGTGGATTTATCACTATAAAAAGCCGACAAGTTAGCGACATTAGTATTATTGGTGTTAGCGATACACATGCCCACGCGCCCAACATAAAAATCACCGCTGACTTTTTCAGCTTTAGGCATAAAACAACAACCCAGTGTGTAAACCGTTGTGCCGTTATAGTTTTTATGCGTAATGCCGCCTGATGGCATACACGGGCACATAAAAAAATTAGATGAACTAACGCTAACCGGGCTTTGGTAATTGACCATTTCAACTTCAGACACATCAGTTGAACCTAACCACTTGTCCGGCACATCGAAATTCAGGTATTTCTTCTCCGTTGTACTACTTGATTTGGTTGGCATGTAACCATACTCACAATAGTTTTTACGTACGGCGTCGGCCTCAACGGTATCGGTTTCTTTTTGTCCCATAATGGTTTCATATCCGACTTCAGGTTCGGCGGCAAGACAAGCGTTATAACGACTTTGACAAAAACAGCCACCGCCAATATCTTCTTTTTGTTTTTCAGACAAACCATAAATAGTTCGCCCTTTGGGTTTAAACCAATCAAATTCACCAATAAAACTAGACTGTTGGTAAGTTAACTCAACCGCAACCGCGCTAAATTCAACAATGTCATCCATATTATTTGCCAATCCACGCGGGTTGGAAGCATTCATTGACAAAGGAGTAAAGCGGGCATTATCACCCTGCCCTTCAATATTACCGAACGTCAGGCTGACATTGATTGCCTTGTCTTCGCCCTCTTCCGGTATCTGGTTATAGCCGAGCTGGTTAAGCAGTTGATCGACTTCTTTAATCGCACGCTGTGGATCATCCGAGTCTTGACGAATGGCTATCTCAGCTCGAATCGCAACCGGCGCCACCGCCGTGGCATGGTTCTCTAAAACTGATTGCTGGGTCATTTTGTCGCTGAGTTCTAATATCATTAAGAAGCCCGTTAGCCCAGATAATACCGTTAAAATCCCTAACACAGATATTGACCCAGTTTGTCGAATAGATTGTTTAGTTTTAATACTCAAGGCTGACTCTCCTGCTCCTGTATTTGACGTAATAACGCCAAATTATTTCGCGATTTTTGATTAAGCGGATCGAGGGCTAAGGCTCGATCAAAATAGGTTCTGGCCTGCGCTAAATTCGATTGCAGTAAAGCACTAAATCCCAAATTATTTAATCCCGCCACTTGTACATGATTTTGTTCGTCTAACAACCAGGCCTGGTAGGTAGTTTCCGCCGCCTCATATCGTTCTAACTGGATCGCCGTGCGTGCAAAATCGGCTTCGTCTGAGCGCGTATGCTCTTCAATTTTTAAAAGTTGTTCACGGGTTATATAAGCTAGGTCTAGCTGGTCTTTTGCCTCATACACACGCCCTAATAAACGAAATACTTCCGGTTCATTTGCATGCGAACGGCGCAGCTTTAACAGCAATTTTTCGGCTCTTTCCCACTCCGCACGATCCATTTGTAAACGCACCATATCCATCGCAAACTCAAACTGCGACTCCTCGGTTAAACTGTCAGCCAATGGCTTGGTGTTTTCAGTCGGATCGGCCGACTCATTTTTTGGGGTGTTTGCACAACCACTCAAACCGAGCGCGGCGAGTAGTAAAACCATTGAAATAACTGAGGTGATCGTTTGCATTGTTTTTACCATCCTCTGGCCATCATGACGAACTTCTCGCCAAGCATTAATATGAAATACGGCAGCATCAAAAACGGCAAAATCACCACCGCCATTTTGGCTGAAGCTTGAGCGGCTTTATCGGTCATAATTTCTTCTCGCTCATCGTACATCCGCTTTGAAAAGGCTCGTATTGAGTCACTCACCGGGCTGCCGAGTTTTTCGTTTTGAATCAACAATAGAACCAACTGCTCAATATCTTTTATCGGGTTTCGGCTAGCGAATTGACGCAGCGCTTCTATTCGCGGCACACCTATTTGAATCTGCTCTAATAGGTAGTTGAATTCATAACTGATATCTGGATGCAGATCCTTTAATTCGTGCGATACACGTTTAATCGCCACCATCCAACTTAAACCTGCGTTCATACAAACGTTGGCCATATCCAAAAAATCCGGCAAACTTTGGCTAATACGATTAAGGCGCAACTTAGCTAACCAGCTTAAAAAATGTTCGGGAATTAATAATGAAAACACCGGCAAAATAAACACGATTGGCCAAGGCGCAATTTGCGCCACCCACAAAACCAGACCGATTGCCAATAAAGCCAGTACAAATAATGTTTTCAAAAAATAGAATGCTCCAATATGTTCGGCCTTTCTAAATCCGGCGCGCACCAATTTGATTTGAATTTTCTGCAGCTCTTTTATGTTTTTAGAGCCTAAATAATTACCGACGACACACCACCAACAATTATTGTGTTGGGTTTGAATTTGGCTATAAAGCTGACCAACTCCCACGCGTGATTTGAGTCGTTCGAGTTGAAACAACTTGTCATGCTGCTTAAAAAACAACCGCGTTAAAGAAAACACACTGACAAATACCAACAAGCCTGTTACCAATAATAAACTCAAGATATCCATAGGCCTTAAAACCTTATTTTAAGCATGACACGTAATAACACTGTGCCGGTTAACATTAAAAATAACGAGCCCCAAAATAACTTTTGGCCGGTGGGGTCCGTTAAAAAGAAGGTCATTGAGTCTGGCTGAAACAGGAGTTTGTAAGCTAAATAAACCAATGGCGCACCGCCAATAAATAAAGCGGTAAAGCGTGATTCGGCGGTTAGGGATTTTAATTTGGCTTGAAAACGTTCACGACGGCGCATCATTTTGGATAGATCACTTAAAATTTCAACCAGTTGACCGCCGGTCTCACGTTGAATAATTAAGGTGACAACAAAATATTGCGCTTCGGATAAGGTGATACGACGCTGAAATTCACGCAAAATATCACGCATACTAATGCCCAGTTGCAACTGTGAATTCACTTCTTTTATTTCTTTGCCCAAGGGATCAGGAAACTCATTCGCGACCAGATTAAGCGCACCATCAATACCAAAACCCGACTGTAGAGCACGCACTAACGTATCGAGCATTTCGGGAAACTGTGACTTTATTTTGGCCTGACGTTTACGCTGTTTAAGCCAAACAAATAAAGCGGGCAAAAACGGTAATAAACTCGCCATCAACAAGGCTTGATGATCTTGACTACCCATACGGGTAACCCAAACATAAACCGAAATAAACACCAGTAACGATTGCACGACGATTAATTTAATAATGGCGGCGCGCTCTATTAAACCGGCTTGTTTTAGCTGGTTTTGCACGAGGGTATAAATTGGGAAGAACTTAATTAAACGACGTTTTTGTTTATTCAAGCCATCTTGTGGACTTGGATCCAGGCCGATACGGCTTAACATCCGGTGTAAATGTTCAGCCGTTTGGCGTTTTTGTTTCATTTGATGAATCGCCACCAATATGCCAAACGGTAGCATGATCGCCAAAGACACCAGCACAAAGCCCAACTCCATTAGAAGACCTCGGTTTCAAAGTCAAACAAATTGGACGGCAGAATAATGCCGGAGTCTTCACACTTTTTGCTGCAACTTGGTCTAAGCCCAGTGGCGCTAAACACACCTTTACTCAGACCGCTAATCGGATCTTTTTGTTGTTTAAACTGGAAGATTTCCTGTAATACGACATTGTCTTCTTCAACTCCGGTTACTTCGGTAATCGATTTAATCCGACGTTTACCATCGCGCCCACGCTCGACAAAGATAATTAAGTCGATGGCGCTCGAAATTTGTTTGCGAATCGAGGTAAATGGAATATCCACCCCGCTTAAGTTAATCATCAATTCCAATCGAGAAATGCAGTCGCGTGGGTTATTGGCGTGCAAGGTAGCCAATGAACCATCGTGCCCCGTATTCATGGCTTGCAACATATCCAACACTTCGCCACCACGCACTTCACCCAAAATGATTCGATCTGGGCGCATACGCAGTGCGTTTTTTAGCAGTTCGCGCTGTGAAATTTCACCAATACCTTCAGCGTTACTCGGGCGCGACTCTAAACGCACTACATGATTTTGCTGCATGCGTAATTCGGCACTGTCTTCAATCGTAATCACCCGTTCGTCTTCGGGAATTAAGCCAGACAAAATATTCAATGTGGTGGTTTTGCCTGAGCCGGTTCCACCGCACACAATCATGTTTAAACCGGCTTTCACCGAATACTCCAAAAACTGATACATTTCTTCGGTCAAAGCACCAAAAGTAATCAGGTCTTTCGGGCGTAAATGCTTGTCGGGAAAACGACGAATCGACACCACGATGCCATCCACTGAAAGCGGTGGGATAATCACGTTTATACGCGAACCGTCGGCTAAACGCGCATCGACCAATGGAGAGCGTTCATCTACACGCCGGCCAGTCACATAGAGCATGCGATCTACCTTATTGCGCAAATGATCTTCACTAATAAATGAAATATTGGTCAGTTCTAACTTGCCAAATCGTTCTACATAAATTTGGTTATAACCGTTAATCAAGATATCTGACACGCTGGGGTCAGCAATCAAGGGTTCGATAGGTCCGAGGCCATAAATTTCGTCCAACAACTCATAGCTGAGCTGGCGCACTTCGAGTTCGGATAACGGATAGCCCATTTCGTTGGCGACTTCATGCACTAACTCTTCTAATCTGGGGCGTAACTCTTGACGAGTTTCTTTACTATCGGCTCGATAAAACGCATCGTCCTCGGCCGCTTTACGCTGACAACGATCTTTAATTTGAAAAAAGTCGTCTTTTTGCGATTGCTTAGCCAAGGCAACTTTGGCTTTTTCGTTTTGAGTCGCAACCGGCGAATTCGGAGCGGTATAGTGTTTTTTGTTTTCGTCGAATTGTTTTAATCGATCACGCAAGTTCATGATTTGACAACCTTAAGTTCAGCTTCGCTAGCAACCGTTTTTTTCGACTTAAACTTAATATTGCTGATGGTTGGTTTTTTAAGATGCGACAGCAAACTCTGTTTCACAAAGCCCATTAAAGAGCGTGTGGCTTTCTGGCTGGATTCGTCGCGCAATATTTCATGATGGGCGGCACCATGATGCAGAAGCTTGGCAATGCATTCTAATTGCTGGTTGACTCGAGATTTAGGTGCAAATTTATTGATCAGCTCGCCTTTGTTGAGCGATTCATTAAATAACATGTAATCGTTATCCACATAGGTGGTTTGGCCAGCTTCTAACATTTGAATGATTTCTTGCAAACCTTCGTCAATATTTGATTGATTTCGGTTCATCAACAAAGTCATCGTGCCTTCGGAATAACCTAGTCTTTTACCAAGTTGAAGCACTTTATTAACGGAGCGCAGTGATGATAAGGAAGGCTCTGCTACCAAAATAATATTGTCAGATACATCCAAACAAGAAAGCGTAACATCCGATAAGTTACTCGCACAATCGATAATCACGTGATCAAAATAGCGGCGTAACGAGGCAATGATTTTTTTAATGGTTTCGCCATTTAGGCTATCCAATTCGGTCATTTCAACCGGCAAAGGTAACAGAAACAAACCCGATTCATGCTTGCTAAGTGACTTATAGATTAAGTTGTCATCGAAACGGTTAATGTTGTGAATAAAATCGGTAATGGTATAAAGCTGACGTTCTTCCATATTCAAGTAAAGCGCGGTATCGCCCAACGGCACATTTAAATCTAAAATTACCGCATGTTGATCCGTCATGCTGCGAATATGTGAGGCTACATTGGTGGCCAAAGTGGTGCAACCAACCCCGCCTTTTAAGCTGAAAAAGCTCGACACCACCCCATTTTTACCGGTGCGGCGACGATCTTGCATGTGAATAATCGATAGAATCTGAAGTACTTCATACGGACATTCAATAAAGCCTTGAACCCCGTAATGACTGGCTTCGATAATAAAATCCACATCTTTTTGCTTTAATAAAATATAAAGCGGCACACCTTTCGATATGGTCAAAATGTGCGCGATATTGGATAAAGTAGCGGCCTTTTCGCCATCAAACTCCATTAAAACCAGGTTAACTTCTTGTGGCCAAACTTTGGGCGCGCCCGCGAGCGATTCCATCGTGTATTTACTGCTGATGGCAACGCGTACCGATTCTTTAAGGTCTTCGTCCTCACCAATATAGAGTGCCGATTTTAAAACCAGGTTGGTCGCTTTTGAGGTCATAATGGGCTCTCCAATCCAATTTTGATACTTGTTGTTGGCATAGCACTAGTATCGGGCGGCAACATCTTGGCCACCTTGCCGAAAATAAAACCATCCAATGCACTTGGACGATCCAAATCTTCACCTGGCAATTTCACGTTTTGGTCCGAATTAATCGGGTCTTCAAATTTAGCGGTCACCATAATCGCCAACTCGGACTCATCTTTTTCATAGCTAGTCGAGCGAAATAACGCGCCCAAAACCGGAATATCACCTAAGAAAGGTATTTTGTTAACACTGCTACTGAAGTTGTCTTGAATCAAACCACCAATTACAAAACTTTGGCCGGAAGCCAATGTAATAGTGGTCGCGGCTTTACGCGTTTTGAACCCCGGTACGATAATGGTGCCGGCTTGAGTGCCGCTGCCTTGGTCTATATTGCTGATTTCAGGTTCAACCGTCATTTGAATATTGCCCTGCTCCGTCACAATCGGACTAAAACTCAGGCGCACACCATATTCTTTAAAACTGACCGAAATCGCATCTTCGTTTTGCGCCACCGGAATCGGTACTTCGCCCCCCACTAAAAAGCTGGCGGTTTCGCCCGATTGAACAATCAACTCTGGCTTAGCTAATACTCGTGCTAAATTATGTCCTTCGAGCATCGATAGCACCCCAAATAAGTTGCCCCCGCGTGGATTAAAGCCAAGTTGAAAGCCATCTTGATGCGGAAAAGACAGACCTGCTTGGGTACCCGAAGCCACACTATCAACATTTAATAAAAAACTGGCGGTTGTACCTAAATTACCCGGTGGGAAGATGCCATAGCGATCGCGTTTATCACGCACCGCAAAACCACTTCTAAATGGATTGCCTTTGGTGACTTCGGCCACTCGCACCGACAAGCGAATTTGTTTAGGGCCGGTAACATTGATCATATTAACCACGCTTAAACCCAGCGCAGAGATGACGGAATGAATGCGTTTTTTCTTGGCGGCATTGTTCACTTCACCGCTTAATATCACCATGTAATTGCCCGCCAAGGATTTCACTCGAAGCTGGCCGACGTTTTCGGCATCCTGTAGAACGGTTTTATCCTGACGCCCTAAAATACGGGCGTTGCCATCACCATCAACCTGATTCCCCACTTCATCAATTTCGCGGCGTACTGAAGATTCTGGGTTAATCCAAGCGGTTCTTAATTGAAAGGTAACGCCGCCATCCGGATCTAAATCACGCATTAAGTCGGTTAACGCGTCCATAATTTCTTCGTGACGTGACTGGTCTGGGGTGATTTTTAACGAAATCCTTACATCTTGATTAGGCTTATTTCGGTACCACAAAATGAGATCGGTACGCCCTGCTTTTTGGCCGCTCACTAACAATTCGCGATTATTGATCACCTGTACACTGGCTAAGTCAGAATTAGCGACCATGGCTCGCTGCAAGTCAGAATCGAGCTTAACTATTTTGCTTTCGGTTTCCATCATTTCATAAACCGACTGCACCGCAGATTGGACAGAAAAAGGTAAGCCAAACAGAAGCGCAATTAATGTGAGTTGAGCAAAGCTTAAATTTGAGTAGGTTAGTTTGTTCACTTTCTGATTACCTCTTGCACTTGTCCGCCCTGCATAATTTCAATAACTTCACGTTTGGGTTTTGGGGTATAAACAGGTCGATGCTGCGGTGATGACTCCATCACTTTGACATTGACACCATTTGAGTTAACCAGGGCGACATCGGTGGCATTACGTAAAGCCAAATGCACCGTGCCCACATTCACGGCTAACGCCAACTGTTCGGCTTGATTGGTATCCACATTCAAAGTCACCATCGAACGTCCTTGCGATGACGCCGACTTTTCATCCGATTTTTTGTTCTCAGAGCGGGAATAATTGGCCTGGTCTCCCACCATCAGAACTTCTATGTTTTCCAAAACAGTTCGGCTAATCATGCGACTGCCATCCGCGCTTTCAAACACACCGATGACGTCCACATGATCGCTGGGGCGTAACAAACCGATTAAGCCACTTTCAGGACTCACCGGAATTCGCACAGCGCGACGTCCTTCGTCTAATAAACTTCCCATTCCAGTGTTCGACTGGCTTTCGTCTGAGCCAATTTTGCGATCAATAATCCATTCACCGGCATATACGGTTTGGTTTAATACATGCCCGACTACCGCTTGGGGATCGACGATAACGCCTTTTAATACCACGCCTTCGGTCGGCACGTTTAATACCGTAATGTCCTCTACCTCAATGCGTTCGCCGCGATACAGATCTCGACTCGCCACCACCACACTACGTAATTCTGGCTTTTCGACCACCGTGACGGTTTTAACAGCCACTTGTTGGCTGGCCTGGTCCACTCGGCTTTGCACATAGCCGTACACAAGCAATATCGCGAGCATGGCGGAAATAAAGGCAACGCCATACAGCACTAAATCACTTTTTTTAGCTTTCATGACAACTCCTGAATGGATTAACAGCTTAGATCAATGCTTAACAGCATATTGGTTTTGATAGGAAACGACGTAGCAAAGGCTTCGGGCAACACAATTGTGCTAGATGGCACAGACACCTCCACCACAAAACTGGTGACGCCGTTGGTAACCGAGGGTTTATACACGATTTCCATCGCATCGGGATCGACCCCAATCGCGGTTTCAAAATTAGAACGCAACGCGGCTTCCGCTTGTGTATCAAGAACCTCGACCCGCCCATCGGCATTGCAAATGGTAAACCCGACATCTTCACCGGATGTCGAGGTTTGATTCGCATGCGACATTACCAACTGGTTCATGTCGGTCATGATGTTATTGGCATACAAACGATCGCTGGCGTAATTGACGGCTTCGATTTGCAATAAAATCGCGAGAAACATAAAGGGCAACACATAAGCCGCCTCGATCATAATCGCGCCGCGTTGCGGGTCTTGCTTCATGGTTAAGTTAAGCGCCACCGATAGCCGTTGAAACATCTGTTAACAAATCATTAACTATCTTGCCTAGCCCAGAGGTAGTATCGCCAGTAAAGAAAATAGCTACCAAACCTGCTACACCAGCGGCTACGAGGGCGTACTCAATCAAAGTGGCGCCTTTTTGCTTTTCTAATTTACGAGCCATCATTTGGGCGTGGATTTGTTCTAGTTTTGACATCTTCATGTGGACACTCCTTAAGTTATCTTCGTATTCTTTTTATGATTTACACATTTTCCATCAAAGTGCTAAGAAGACAAAAAAACCACTTTGTGAAAAAAATGTTCACGCAATTATACACGAGAGAAAGCTGGGTCACAATAAAAAAGTGCGCATTTTATATAAGAACATTTTTATAACCTTATTAAGTCATGTAATTAGGATTTAATAATATGGTAATAAAATTATCTTTTAACATATAAGCGATTGGTTTTATTGCATTTTTAATGACTTATACCGGTATTTATTCAACTTATAGCCGTTCTCAAAGCTATAAGAAAAAACTATACGGGCATCAAGAAAAATCTTATAACCACATGATATTAATTGGAATTTACAGGAAGGTGACTTGAATAAATAAAAGCTAAATGAAAATAACAAAAAATTGAGCGGTTCAATTAAGCGAACTAACTTTTAGTTTTTTTAGGCGGCAAAGGAAAGGCAGGCCAAGCGAATTGAGCATCACCGATGACCATAAAATAAGGATTCAATAAGGATGCACTGGGTTGATAACGCAAGTCGTGACCTTGCGCATCAATAATACGGCCACCGGCGGACTCGACAATCACTTGTGAGGCGGCGGTATCCCAGTGCGAAGTTGGGCCAAAGCGTGGATAAACATCCGCCACGCCTTCGGCGACTAAGCAAGACTTTAAGGCCGACCCCATATGCACGGTTTGGCAATCTGGCAAGGCGGCTTGAAAGGCTTTGACTTTGGTGCCATGACGACGACTGACCGCAACTTTAATCGGTTGTTGTATCGGCTTGCGAACCTGAATGGTGCGAGTTTTATTTTGATCCGTTTTAGTGGCTGGCTGCCCCGCTATCGCGCAATAGGTCACGTTCAACACTGGGCCGTAAACCACACCCAGCACCGGCTGTTGATTTACAATCAGCGCAATGTTGACACAAAACTCATCGGTGCGCTCAATAAACTCTTTGGTTCCATCCAGTGGATCGACTAGCCAATAGACCGCCCAGTTCTGGCGCTCTGAAAAAGGTGTGGACTCGACATTTTCTTCGCTCACCACCGGAATATGTGGCGTCAGTTTCGCCAAAGCTAAACGAATCGACTCGTCGGCTGTTTTATCCGCTATGGTCACCGGTGAGCCATCGGCCTTTTTTTCGATTTCGCATTCTGGACAACGGTATATTTCTAAAATCTGTTCCCCGGCTTTGTGCGCGGCGTCGCACACCTTAGGCAACCAGGCCTGGTAGTCGTCTGTACTGGGTGTAATGCCCGATGAAGTCATGCTAGGCGTCCGAGTTTTTGTAGCACTAAAAATAACGCCGCGTAAGCGCGACCTTCACTAAAATCGGGGTGAATTAGAAGTTTTTGCCAATCATCCAATGGCCAAGTCACCACTTCAAGCGGTTCCGGCTCATCGCCTTCGGCTGAGTCTTCTACTAGTCCACGCGCCAATACCAAATGCGTATGGTGATCCATATAACCGGCGGCTAAAGTCACTTGATCCAAATAATCAAGTTGCAAAGGCCGAAATCCAATTTCTTCAACACATTCGCGCGTGCCGGCCTCAAGCCAGGTTTCACCTGGATCAATCTTGCCTTTGGGAAAACCCAGCTCGTAGCGGCCGACCCCCGCGCTATACTCGCGAATCAATAATAAGGTTTCGTCATTCAGCATCGGCACAATTAATACCGCACCATCTTGATGTCCCATCAAACGCTCATAATGCACTTGCACCCCATTTGAAAACTCAAGATGTTGAGCTTGCACGGTAAAGATTCGTGACTGCATCACGATATTTTCAGCTAAAATGGAGGGTCGTTTTTTCAGTTTCATGAACGAATCATACGTCATGGCCGCGATGGCTTCAACTTATAAACCGCCCAACAAAACCTTTATAAGCCGCTTAAAGCGCGTTCATATAAACAGCGGCAAATCAGAGACTATAAGGAGCGATTATGTCAGACCTAGCATGGGATGAAATCGACACAGTATTATTAGACATGGACGGCACCTTGCTCGACTTGCATTTTGATTGGTCCTTTTGGATGGATTATTTGCCCGAAGCCTATGCCTTACACCATAACCTAGGGTTTGATGAAGCCAAAAAACAGGTTAGAACGGCAATTCAAGAGCAAACTGGAACACTTAATTGGTATTGTCTAGATTATTGGAGCGAACGTTTTGAACTATCGATTGCAGATTTAAAGCGCGAAATTAAACATCTGATTCGGGCCCACCCGGATGTGATGACATTTTTAGGCCAGTTACGCCAACTGGATAAAAAAGTCGTGATGGTGACGAATGCGCATCGCGATAGTTTGGCACTCAAGTTAGAGATGACTCAAATCGCCCCCTACTTTGACCATTTAATTTCCGCACATGATTTTGGCACCCCTAAAGAAGACATCGCGATTTGGAACCACATTCAATCGGTGAGTCCTTATGATCCAGCGCGTACTTTATTAATTGATGACAACATTCACGCTTTGCAAACCGCTGAGCAATATGGCATTGCACATTTATTAGCGGCGGTCCATGTCAGTCCGCAAATGGATCGGATCGATCCGCAAGGTTTTAACTACTTTGAGTTTTTCGGCGAAATCCTGCCTTTACGCCAAGGTGCTTTACATGAGTAACCTGCGTGATCGTCTTAAACAGGCTTGGCAAAATAAGTGGATTAATAACGCTGTTTGGCTAGTTGGCTTTTTTATCATTTATTTGATGATTCGCCCTTTTATGCAAGGCGATGTGGTGCGTGACGTGGCCCCCGATTTTCAAACCGCCAACTTAATGGGCGAAAACCTCAGCCTGGCGGATTTTGAAGGCGAAGCCGTGTTGGTGCACTTTTGGGCGACCTGGTGTCCGATTTGTGAGTTTTCGCGCGATGGTATTGAGGACTTGGCAAAAGACTACCGCGTACTCAGCATCGCCACCCAATCCGGCAATGACCAGGCTTTACTGGATTATGCCGAGCAACATAATATGGACCCACGTTTAATTATTAACGACGCCGACGGCTCACTGTTTAAACAATACGGCGCACGCGCGGTGCCCGCCGACTTTATTATTGATGCGCAAGGCCACATTGCGTTTATTGAAGTTGGCCTGAGTTCGAGCTGGGGCTTGCGCGCCCGATTGTGGTGGGCGAACCGTCAGGGAGCGTTTTAGATTGGTCAATCCGTTCCGCCTTAAACGCTCAAACCGCCAAACCCCGTCACCAAAACAGCGTTACGGCGGCGAAATTATTCATGCCGAACGTGATGAATACGGCTTGATTCAAGTAATCGACACTAAAATTTGTCGCAGTTTGCATTTCGACTCGCCCGTTAAACAAAGCCGTTACTTTTTTCAAGCGCCGTTAAATTTAGCGTTTGAATACCAACAGGTGCTCGAACAAAAAATCGCTGAGTTCTCCTATAAAAAACCACTCAACAGCTTATTAATGCTAGGCGTCGGCGGCGGCTCACTGGCGAGTAAATTATTTATCTCCGAACCCAAGCTACAGATGACACTGGTGGATTTACGCCGAAGTGTTATTGACATTGCACACGATTTTTTTCACCTGCCGTTTCACACCAACATTAAAACCCAAGCGCAAGATGCGGCCGTGTTTATGCAACACAACCGCCAAACCTTCGATGTCATCGTAGTGGATGTTTTTAATGAAGATGGCATGCCAAACGAATTTTGCCAACCGGCGTTTTTAAACCAGCTCGTCGAACAAGTGAAAGCACCAGGCCTGGTGCTTTTCAACCTGTGGCAAAGCACGCCCGAACCCACCTTAAAAGTCATTCAGTTTTTTGAATCGCTCGGCCCGATCGAACTGTTTCCAATCAACTCAAGCAAAAACTTGATCCTACAATATCAAACAAGCTAACCACCAGGCCTGGTGCAAACCCTGCTAAAATAGTTCCACATTTTTATTCGAGACCCTTTCGTTATCATGGCTTTATTATTCTTACGCGACATCTCTTTAAGCTTTGGCGCCGCGCCCTTGCTCAGCAAAATTCATTTCCAAGTCGAGCCAAACGAGCGCGTTTGTATTGTCGGGCGTAACGGTGAGGGTAAATCGACCCTGCTCAAAATTATCGAAGGCATTCAGCCGATGGATGAAGGCACGCGCATCGTGCAAGATGGCGTGCATATTGCAAAACTGCAGCAGGAAGTGCCGCACGATGTGCAAGGCACAGTATTTGATGTAGTCGCGCAAGGCTTAGGTGATATTGGCGAAGTATTAAAAGCGTATCACCACGCCGCGCAAGCGCTCGGTCAAGAATTTACGGACGAAGCGATGGATCGTTTACAAAAACTGCAGCAAACCATCGAATCGCAAAATGGTTGGGAAATGAATCAACGCGTGGATACGATTTTATCCAAACTGGGTTTGCCGACCGATGATGAATTTTCATCCCTTTCCGGTGGCATGAAAAGACGCGTGTTATTAGCCCAGGCTTTGGTGCAAGAACCCGATGTGTTATTGCTTGACGAACCCACCAACCATTTGGATATTCCGTCGATTCAATGGTTGGAAGGCTTTTTGAAAAACCTGCGTTGTGCGCTGATTTTTATTACGCATGACCGTGCCTTTTTGCAGGCATTAGCCACGCGTATTGTTGAAGTGGATCGCGGTCATTTATCCAGTTGGGAGTGCGATTACGCCACATTTTTAGAACGCAAACAAGCGCATCTGGAAGCCGAAGCCAAAGCCAATGCCGAGTTTGATAAAAAACTCGCGCAAGAAGAGGTTTGGATTCGCCAAGGCATCAAAGCGCGCCGTACCCGCAACGAAGGCCGTGTACGCGCATTAGAAAAACTGCGTTTAGAACACCAGGCACGTCGTAGCCAGCAAGGCACGGCTAACCTACAAGTCAATCTGGGCGAAAACTCGGGCAAGAAAGTCATCGAGATTAAAGACCTAAGCTTCGCTTGGCCAGATAAAACCATTGTCAAAGACTTCTCTTGTGTGATTATGCGCGGCGACAAAGTTGGCTTAATCGGCCCGAACGGCTGTGGTAAATCCACCTTATTAAAACTTTTACTGGGTAAACAACAACCTAATCAAGGGTCCGTGGAACTGGGCACCAATTTACAGATTGCCTACTTTGACCAGCATCGCGCCAAACTGGATGAAAACCTTTCCGTCGCAGAAAACGTGATGGATTCGAGCGATCATGTTGAAATCAACGGTGTGCGCAAACACATTATTGGTTACTTAAGCGACTTCTTGTTTGCGCCGGATCGTGCACGTCAGCCGGTTAAGTCCTTATCTGGTGGCGAACGTAATCGTTTGTTATTGGCTCAGGTATTTGCCAAACCATCCAATCTATTAATTTTGGATGAGCCCACCAATGATTTGGATGTCGAAACGCTCGAGTTGTTGGAAGACTTATTAATGAACTACGCTGGCACGGTATTAATTGTGAGCCATGACCGTGCCTTTTTAAATAACGTGGTCACCAGCTCAATTGTATTTGATGCACCAGGCCTGGTGAACGAATACGTGGGTGGCTACGATGATTGGATTCGCCAGCGCCCGAACCTAGATCAGTCTAAATCCAAGTCAGGCGGCAAAGCCCAGACTCCAGCCGAAACCAAACCATCTCAGCCATCGGCCGAAACCAGCAAACCGCCCAAAAAACTCAGCTATAAAGACCAGCGCGAATACGATGCCCTGCCGGCTAAAATTGAAACGCTTGAATCCGAGTTGGAAGCTTTAGGCGAGCAGATGGCCGATGCCGATTTTTATCAGCAAGATGACGCCAAAGTACAAGCCGTGTTGGCCGAACTCAATAAAAAAGAAGCGGAACTGGAGCAGGCATTTGCCGACTGGGAACGTTTAGAAAGCTTATTAAACTGATTTTTATATGAAGATTGAACTGGATTTAAATACCAAAACAGCAGACAGCGTAAGCTTAAACCAGCAACTTGCTGAGGCTTTACGCGCCCGCTTAAATGAGTTGGAAGCTGAACTGATTACCGATTTGTCACATATTAGCCACTTCGCCAATTACACGGGCGACATGCAAATTGATGCGATTGAACATCTAGCTGAACAACGCTATTTAATGCATTACAGTTTTGGCTGGCAAATCAACAACGCTTGCGCCGATCAACTCGACGAAGGCCGCATCAGCGAAAAAGTACGTTTTGAGCTGCACCCACCAGGCCTGGTGGTATTTAAGATTTTGCGTTTTGATTAAAAAAATCTTCAATTGGCACCGGCCGACCAAACAAATAACCTTGAAACATTCGACAACCCATACGGCTTAACATTTGATGTTGCTCTGTCGTTTCGACGCCTTCCGCGATGACATTAAACTCCATACTACCGGCTAATGCAATGACGGCTCGCGCTATCGCCGCATCGTTACTATCGCCAATAATATCGCGCACAAACGCTTGATCAATTTTGAGCTGATCTATCGGCAGACGTTTTAGATAAGACAAGGACGAATAACCGGTGCCAAAATCATCCAGTGAAAAACTAACCCCGAGTTTTTTAAGCGCTTGCATTTTATCAATCACATCTTCCATGTCTTTAACCAACAAGCTTTCGGTTAATTCTAACTTTAGGCGCCGTGGGTTCGCACCGGTCTGACGGCAAATCGTTTCTACCTGTTCAACCAAATCGCTTTGATGGAACTGACGCGCACTCACGTTAACCGCAATCACTAGCTTCTCGGTAGATGGTTGGCTTGACCAAGCCACTAACTGCTCACAAGCGGCCTGTAAAACCCAGCGTCCTATCGGCAAAATCAACCCATTTTCTTCAGCCAATGGAATAAACACATTCGGCGCAATTAAACCATGCTCTGGGTCAAGCCAGCGTAGCAAAGCTTCTGCGCCAATAATCTGACCATCGCTATTGATTTGAGGCTGGTAGAACAACACAAAGTGGTTTTTCTGAATGGCTTGGCGCATATTCGTTTCCATCAGTGCTTTAGCGTGTACTACTTCTTGCATGGTTTTATCATAAAAACGAACCGTATTACGGCCTTTGGCTTTGGCTTGATACATCGCTAGATCAGCATGTTTAAGCAGCTCTTCCAGAGTTTCACGATGACCGGAAAACAATTTAACCCCAATGCTGGGAGTGATGTGATAAGTGGTTGAACTTAACTGATAAGGCTGATTTAAAACACGTAACACTTTTTGAGCGACCTGTTCGGCATGAGTCGCGGCATCATTCCAGTCACTATCCATATCTGGCAACATTAAGACAAATTCATCCCCCCCAAGTCGTGCCACCGTGTCGCAATCTCTTACGCACTCTCTTAACCTAACGGATACTTGGCGTAGCAGTTCATCACCCGTGTCGTGTCCCAACGTATCGTTTAAGGTTTTAAAGTCGTCCAAGTCAATAAACATTAACGCACACACGCGCTTGCTACGTTCGGTAACGGCCATTTCTTGTTGTAAGCGATCTTGTAATAAGCGCCGGTTTGGTAGTTGGGTCAGTGGATCATAAAACGCCAGGTTTTCAATCGCCTCTTCAGCCTGCTTACGTTCAGTCACCTCATAAAATCCGCCCACCATTCGCAAAGGATTGCCATCTGAGTCGCGCTCAACCACGTCTCCTCGATCCTGCACCCAAACTTCTTTACCTGTGGTCATTTGTATAAACCGGTACTCTAGTCTGTAGTAGCCTTGGAGTTTAAAACACTCGCCTACCGCAAAATTGACTTTTTCACGATCCTCAGGATGTACGGCATCAAAAAAAACACTAGCCGGGTGCTCCAACAAACCATCTGTAAGTCCGATCAAATCGGCCCAACTTTGATTATGAATAACCTTGCCCGCTTTAATATCCCAATCCCAAATACCTTCATGGTTAACAGCCATAATTTGGTTTAAACGGCTTTCACTCTCTTCTAAGGCTTGATGAGATTCAATAATTTCATTTTCACGATTTACCAAGGTGTCGAGCATCATATTAAAACGTTTGGCTAATTGTGCGGCTTCGTCAATCCCATCAAGCTTGACCCTTAATGACCGCTTGCCCAACTTAACCTGATCCGCCACCGTTCGAATCGCATACAGCCGACGCGTTAAATAACGCGCGGCCATAGTGGCTAACAAAGCCGACAAAACGACAGCCATTAACAAAAACACCGTAGCCGAATATTTAATTTTCTCAAACCGTTTAAGTTCTGCTGCTTGGGTTAAACCAATTCGCACCCACCCAATATGCTGACCAGCTAACATAATGGGATTGGCTAGATCAATGAAGTCTTGATTCTTCTGGATCACTGTCAAGACTGGCTGACTAGGCATGTCTAATAAGTATTGGCCACGATAAGAGACATCGTTGTGTGCCAAAATCTGACTGTTAATATCTAGTATGATGGCATGGGTTAAATCTGGATATTTATCGACCCCATCAATAATATTTTGCAGTCCAGAAAAATCACGCGAGGCAACCCAAACGGCAGTCGAACTCGCCACATTTTGCGCCAAACCCATGGCGTGTTCGGTTTTAAGTTCCTGCATCAAGCTTCGATGTTCACGCGTGACCTCCCAAATAAATAATGCGAGCAATGCCGTTACCACCAGAACCATCCCAACCACAAGTTGACGACGAACACTGCCAAGCAGCCAATACTTTAGTTTTAAAAAAGTCTGTTTCACGGCTGCCTCACAAGTCGAACATTCTGTTCAAAACGTTGAATATAGTCTCGCACCAAATCATAACGAGCGTTATCAGCGGCATAAAACTGCTCGGTTTCCATGAGCCCCAAAACACGCTGACCTTGATCACTCTTATGCAGGTTTAATAAATGTTTTGTTACCTGTTTGGCCAAATCAAGAGGCACATCCTCTCTCACCATCACCGAATTGTTTAATAAAGGTTCAGTTTGCCAAATGACTTTAAGCTGGGCGGCCTCTTGTGGATGATCTTTTACAAATGCCCGCCAGGGCGGTGGCCAGGTGGCACCTGCGGCTGCCGAACCAAGATAAACATTCATAATGGAAGACTCTTGTGAGCCAACATAACTATTCTGAACATCGTTATTTATATTCAAGCCCGCTTGGTATAAAAAGTATTGCGGCATAATAGCCGCCGCTAACGCAGTCGGGGATGGGTAAGCAACGGTTTTACCAATTAAATCTTTTGGAGCTAGAATATTAGCGTCTTTGCGCACGATAAAAATGCCCTTAAAATCATCCGCATTTCCGGCCATCGCTATCACGTTATAACCTTTTTGCATGGCCACCAAAGTTTGCCATGGATTGGGTAATATAAACGCCGGTTCACGCTGTTCAATCTTAGCTTCATAGACTTGATAGTCTCGCGACGCTTCCAGTTCAATGCGAACACCGTCTAGATCCTGATTAATATGATTAATCAAAGGCTGATAGGCTTCCATAAGTTTTTGAGGGTTATGCAAAGGGTGAACCGCAAAGCGGTAGACGCTAACAGAATTTGATGGAGGGGTTTGGCTGTAGGGAAGTTTGATATCGGGCGTATTAGATTGTTCACAGCCAGCTAGAATTAACACGCCTAATAGCACTAGCATAAAAAACGATTTCATAGGCACCCTCACTCATTGCATTTTAAGCAATAACAACTGCTGCAGTATTCCAAGCAGAATAAGCTCAAAAAAAAAACTATTTCAATAAATAGTATAAAGAAGATCCCATACAAATACTGCAGAAATTAGCCGTCGGATGCCTAAAAAACACTTAGTGAACTAATCTTGCTGGCTTTTCCAGTTTTGACCGGGGCTTAATATAAGCTCACGTCCTTCAAACTCAAGCTTGACCTGGCGATAATCCATATCCAACACTTTGACGCCATCTTTCTCACTTTGGCGGGTTAAAAACTGACCGTTTATGCTTACTCGCATTTGACCGTCAGTGCCCATTACGACAGAACCGACCTCAATCTCTTTAGGTTCAGATGCATAAACATTGACCCAACCCAAACTCAGCATTAATACCAAAATTCCTAATCGCTTCATATCCCGCCCTCTTTTCTAAAACTGAACTTAATTTGACCTAGCGCGCCGAACGGTCGTCTTGATCGGTTTTTTTATCGTCTGAATCCACTACTTCACCTTCAATTACATCGGCATCACGTGTTGATTGGTAGTGACGCACGCGTGTCGGCTCAACGTCTTTTACTGTCCATTCGGTTTGTACATAACTAAAACCTTGCGGGTCACGGGCGCGTTTGGCCAGCCAACGTTTGGCCAGCGCGACTCTAACAGGGGGTAGCAGAAACATAAAACCTAAGAAATCCGTCACTAGGCCTGGTAGTAATAACATTGCACCACCAATGAAGATCATCATGCCTTCAATCACTTGTTGCTCTGGCGCTTCGCCCTTCGCCACGGCTATTTGAGCTTGTTGCACCACTTGCAGACCTTGATATTTCATTAACAAGCCACCTATCAAGGCGGTGAGAATCGTCAATAAAATTGTCGGCAAGGCGCCAATTTCTGAGCCCACTTCGATTAATACATACAGCTCCAACAAGGGCACGACAATAAAAACAATAAAAAATACTTTAAACATAATTTCCGCTCTAACCATAAATGAACTGTTTTTATGACATCATCGGCTTCGTTTTTCAAGAGGAACTCGAATATTTACCGTCTAATTATCTTGTTTGGGTTTTGCACAAACCCTCCACACTTTAAAAGCTTACCCCTGTCTATAATGGAGTCTGCTAGAATTAGCAACCAAATTGGTACTAAGATATTAAGGCTCCTTGTTTAGCCTTCTTTGACCGCCCCTTTAGTGGGTTTGTGATTCAATACGATTGGAAATTATTATGAAACAAACATGGCGTTTACTTATTCAAACCTGGCTTGTCGCTGGTTTATTGGCGATTTCAAGTCAGAGTTTTGCGAACGAAGACGATCTGCTTGAAGCCGATCAAGCCTTTCAATTGCAAACCATTAAAGCTTCCGATGCCGAATTAACGGTCGGCTGGAAGATAGCCAAGGGTTATTATTTGTATCAGGAACGCATCAGCGTTGAATCGTCTGATATTCAATTATCTAAACCTCAATTTCCAACCCCTGTTCGCAAAAACGACCCATTATTTGGTGAAGTAGACGTTTATAAAAAAGATTTCAGTATTCGCGTGCCCTATCAAGCGCAAACTTCAAGCGCACAGCTGACCGTTAAATACCAGGGCTGCTCGGAAGAATATGGTGTCTGCTACCCGCCTCAAACCAAAAAAGTATCGGTTGAATTACCGGCTCAAGCTTCCGGTTCACAATCCGATCTGAGCTCGGTCAACTCTTTAGCTGAACTTAACAAGTTACTCGCTTCCGGTTCGGATCAGTCTGGTGATTTGCTGGATGTTGATGACGCCTTTAAGTTTCAAGCCGAACCGAATGGCGAAGGTCAAATCATTGCCGACATTCGTATCGCAGAAGCTTACTATCTGTACCGCGACAAAATCAAAGCGCGTATTGTGGATGGCGAAGCGCGTTTAGGTGAGTTGCAAACTCCAAGCGGCAAAATGAAAGACGACCCAATTTTTGGCCAAGTGGAAGTCTATTACGGTCAAGCTGAAGCTAGTTTGCCACTTTATGACATCAAAGGTAACGTAACCGTTGAATTTGAATACCAGGGTTGCGCGGATGCGGGTGTGTGTTATCCACCGCAAACCAAAACGGTGCAAATTGACGCGGATAGCTTTGGCGTTGCAAACGCGGCCGCTTCTACTAGCAGTGTGGATCGTGCCGACATGTCGGAATCGGATCGTATTACCGACACTTTAATGAACGCCAATCTTTGGGTAGTGGTTCTAACTTTCTTTGTATTCGGTTTATTATTGTCTTTCACGCCTTGCGTGTTCCCGATGATTCCGATTTTATCGAGCATTATCGTAGGCCAAGGCGGTAAAGAACTCTCGACCAAACGCGCCTTTATTATGTCACTGGTATTCGTATTAGCGATGGCGGTGGCTTATACCATTGCAGGCGTACTCGCTGGTATCTTTGGTGCGAACCTGCAAGCGGCCTTCCAAAACCCTTGGATTCTGGGAAGTTTTGCCGTGGTCTTTGTCTTGTTAGCCTTATCCATGTTTGGCTTTTATGAACTGCAACTACCAAGCGGCTTACAAAGTAAAATCACCAACATCTCGAACCAACAGCAAGGTGGTTCATTAACCGGCGTAGCCATTATGGGCTTCTTGTCAGCCTTAATTGTAGGTCCATGTGTCGCCCCACCTTTAGCCGGTGCGTTAATCTACATCGGCCAAACTGGCGATGCCCTATTAGGCGGTTTAGCCTTATTTGCAATGAGTATCGGTATGGGTGTCCCGCTCCTATTGTTAGGCACCTCTGCAGGTAAACTACTACCACGAGCGGGCGCTTGGATGAATACTGTAAAAGCGGTATTTGGTGTCCTACTACTAGCGGTTGCCTTATGGTTGGCCGATCGTATTATGCCGGGCTGGTTAAGCCTAATAGCTTGGGCGGCATTATTAATTGCTTCAGCGATTTATATGGGCGCGCTCGAACCGGTTGGCGACAAATCCAGCTGGCATAAACTTTGGAAGGCTATGGGACTTGGTATGCTGGTATACGGTATCGTATTAATTATCGGCGTTTCAGGTGGCTCGCGTGACCTTCTGCAACCGCTTAAAGTTTTCCAAGGCGGCAGCGGATCGGCCGCGCAAGCTGAAGACAAACTCAGCTTTGAGAAAATCAACAATCTAGAAGAGCTACAAGCTCGCCTTGTTCAAGGACAGCCTGTAATGCTCGACTTCTATGCCGACTGGTGTGTGAGCTGTATCGAAATGGAACGCTTTACCTTTAGCGATCCCAAGGTACAAGCCGCACTGCAAGGTGTGACTTTGCTAAAAGCGGATGTGACCGCCAACAACGACGATCATAAAGCTTTAATGAAAGAACTAGGCATTGTTGGGCCACCCGCGATTCTGTTTTATGATGCCAATGGCAATGAACAGCGCGGCCAACGTGTCGTCGGCTTCCAAAATGCCGAGAAGTTTACCAACACTATTGAATCGGCTTTAAAATAAATAAGTCGAACTTTTAGACCAAACAGAACCACCAGGCCTGGTGGTTCTATCCATTTTCTTAAGTTTTATTCACTTTCCATTCAGTTCAACGCCTTTTAGCGCATTTCAAAACAAAAATAGCTCGTTTATTTTTGACACACATAGTTTTATGCTTTTTTTTCCAGTATAATTGCACTATTTAAACCACTCCACTCACAGGTAACGTCTGTTATGTCAAGCATTTTGGTGATAAACGGCCCCAATCTAAATATGCTGGGACGCCGCGAACCGCTTATTTACGGTCGTCAAACCCTCACCGACATTATTGAAGAACTTGAAACCATAGCCGACGACTTTGCTGTGCGTTTATGGCACTTTCAATCAAACGCGGAACACGAAATTATCGAACGCATCCATCAAGCTATGGACGACGGTACCGAATTCATCATTATTAATCCGGCCGCTTTCACCCATACCAGCGTAGCGATTCGGGATGCGCTCGCGGCCGTGAGCCTACCATTTATTGAAATACATTTATCTAACGTACACAAACGCGAAGACTTCCGTCAACACTCTTATTTTTCTGATCTTGCGGTTGGCGTGATTGCCGGTCTTGGATCGGATGGTTACCGGTTTGCGTTGGAAGCCGCGATTAAACACCTCGAATAATTTAACTAAAGAAAACAAAGGATACTCACATGGATATTCGTTCTATTCGCAAGCTGATCGAAATTGTTGAAGAATCAAACATTGCTGAAATCGAAATCAAAGAAGGCGAACACACGGTTCGTATCAGCCGCAATAAAGAACCGATTATTATGCAGTCGGCACCGATGCAGCAGCATCAAATGCAGCAACCTATGCAAGCGTCTGCTCCGTCTGCTCCTGCCGCCGCTCCAGAAACTGCTCCCGCTCCAGAAACGGGGCAAAAAATCACCTCACCAATGGTCGGCACCTTTTATGCCGCCCCTTCTCCTGACGCTGCAGACTTTGTAAAAGTAGGCCAAAAAGTCAATGTGGGCGACACACTTTGCATTATCGAAGCCATGAAAATCATGAATCCAATCGAAGCGGAAGTTTCTGGCACCATCAAGCAAATCCTGGTTCAGAACGGCGATCCAGTTGAGTTTGGCCAAACCCTGTTCATCATCGAATAATCTGCGGAGCGTTTCATGGAAAAATTGTTAATTGCGAACCGCGGCGAGATTGCCTTGCGCGTGTTACGTGCTTGTAAACAACTCGGGATTAAAACCGTTGCCGTCCACTCAACGGCAGATACGAATCTTAAGCACGTATTAATGGCGGATGAAACGGTTTGTATTGGCCCAGCGCCATCTAACCTGAGTTATCTAAATATTCCGGCGATCATTTCGGCCGCCGAAGTCACCGACTCCGAAGCGATTCACCCGGGTTATGGCTTTTTGTCTGAAAATGCTGATTTCGCCGACCGTGTTGAAGAAAGCGGTTTTATTTTTGTTGGTCCAAAAGGCGATACTATTCGCATGATGGGCGATAAGGTACAAGCCATTCGTGCCATGATGGCGGCCGGCGTGCCGACCGTTCCAGGTTCGGGTGGCCCATTAGGAGATAACGGCGAAGAAAATATAAAGATGGCCAAAAAAATTGGTTATCCAGTTATCATCAAAGCCTCTGGCGGCGGCGGTGGACGTGGCATGCGAGTGGTTCACACCGAAGGCAGCCTGCTTAAATCAATCCAACTGACCAAACAAGAAGCCGGTGCGGCGTTTGGTAACCCTGAAGTTTACATGGAAAAGTTTCTTGAAAACCCACGCCATATTGAAATCCAGGTATTAGCCGATGGTCAAGGCAACGCGATTCACCTTGGCGAACGAGACTGCTCAATGCAGCGTCGTCATCAAAAAGTGGTGGAAGAAGCCCCGGCTCCAGGCGTGACTCAAGAACAGCGTGATCGCATAGGCGCAATTTGTGCCAAAGCCTGTATCGATATTAACTATCGTGGTGCGGGCACATTTGAATTCTTATATGAAAACGGTGAGTTTTACTTTATTGAAATGAACACCCGTCTTCAGGTTGAGCATCCGGTCACCGAACAAGTAACGGGCATCGACCTAGTGAAAGCTCAGATTGAAATTGCAATGGGACGTCCTTTGTCGATTAAACAGTCCGACGTAAAAATCACGGGGCATGCAATCGAGTGTCGTATTAATGCCGAAAACCCATCGAAGAACTTTATGCCTTCTCCGGGTAAAATCACGCGACTCCATTTACCGGGTGGTCCAGGTGTTCGAATAGATACACATATCTACACAGAATATACCGTTCCTTCGCATTACGATTCGATGATCGGCAAGGTGATTTGTTACGGCTCTGATCGTGATATTGCGATTGAGCGTATGCATACGGCTCTTACTGAACTGGCGATTCGAGGTATTGACACCAATATTGAGCTACAAAAAGAGATTATGAGCGACCAAGGTTTCCGAGAAGGTGGTCGCAACATTCACTATCTTGAACATCGTTTAGAACACTTAATTTAGTGTCCAGTTCGATGGCATGGATACAAATCAACACCATTGTTGAAGAAGCATTAGCCGAACCGCTTTCAGATGCCCTTATGGACATCGGTGCGGTCTCGGTCACCTTCGCCGAAACCGGCGAACAAGAAATTTTCGAACCTGAGATTGGCACCACGCCTATCTGGGATCAAACACGTGTCATGGGATTATTTGATGCGGAACTCGACACCGCCGCCCTATTACTCGCACTCACCCAAGTGATGCCCCAAATCGCCACGAGCGCCTATCGCATTGAACAGATCGAAGACAAAGACTGGGTTCGTGAATGGATGGATCAATTTCAACCTATGCAATTTGGCGACAATCTGTGGATTGTGCCGAGCTGGCTAGACGCGCCCGTTCCGAGTGCCGTTAACCTACTACTTGATCCAGGTATGGCGTTTGGTACGGGTACACACCCAACCACCGCCATGTGTTTACGCTGGTTGGATAAAAACCCACCACTTAATCATCAGGTAATTGATTATGGCTGTGGATCAGGCATTTTAGCGATTGCCGCCGCCAAACTTGGTGCGGCGGAAGTTAAAGGCACCGATATTGACCCGCAAGCTATTTTGGCTAGTCAAAATAATGCACAGCGCAATCAAGTCAATATTGACTTTGCGCTGGTTAAAGACTTTCAAGCCGAACCCGCCGATTGTTTATTAGCCAACATCTTAGCTGGGCCTTTAAAACAGCTTGCCCCAGAGTTTGATCGCTTAGTAAAATCCGGCGGCCAACTTGTTCTGTCGGGTTTATTAGCCAACCAAGCTGACGAATTAGTCGCCCATTACCGTGAATTCGGATTTGAATTAAATACTCGTCATACACAAGATGAATGGGCTTTACTCGCTGGTCAAAAAGCCTAAAATACTCGCTTCATAACCAGGCCTGGTGCTCTAAATGTCATTGCAAATTGGACCTTACCCCCTCCCCAACAACTTAGTTCTGGCTCCCATGGCTGGCATTACCGACTCAGTGTTTCGTCGCCTTTGCTATCAAAACGGTGCGGGGTATGCCGTGGGTGAAATGTTAAGCGCACAAACCCATTTATGGGACTCAAAAAAATCCAGCACACGCTTTGCCAACCTAGAAGATCCCGAACCTCGTTCGGTACAATTACTCGGGATAGACCCGCAAGAACTTGCCCAAGCCGCCCGTCTACAAGTCGAACAAGGGGCGCAAATCATTGATTTAAACTTGGGATGCCCAGCCAAAAAAGTCTGCAATATTGCCGCTGGTTCAGCCCTATTGGGATATCCCGAACGTGTTGAACAAATTTTTAAAGCCGTCACCGAGGCCGTCGATGTTCCGGTTACAGTCAAAATTCGTACTGGCACGGACCCACTAAATCGCAATGCGGTGCAAATTGCGCAACTCGCCGAACAGCAAGGTCTAGCGGCCATCACAATTCATGGTCGAACCCGCGCCGACAAGTTTTTAGGTCAAGCCGAATACGACAGTATAAAGCGCGTAAAACAGGCGGTATCACTACCCATAATCGCCAATGGTGATATTTGTGATGTCGAACAGGCGCAATTTGTATTAGAATACACGCTTGCCGATGGCATAATGATTGGTCGAGGCGCGCTGGGAAATCCCTGGATTTTCAAACAGATTGAGGCTTACTTGTCGAATAAACAAGCTGTGAGCCCGCCCGACGCAAGTCAACGCTACCAAGTCATCCGCACGCACCTAGACGGTCTGTACCAACTCTATGGTGAACTTCAAGGCCTACGGATTGCGCGCAAACATATTGGCTGGTATGCCCAACATATCGAACAGGGCGACACACTACGTCGTCGGTTCAATAGCTTGCAAAGCGCCGATGAACAAACCCTATGGCTCCAACAATTTTTTGAAACCTGACGACTGTAACTAAAGACAATGTAACTTCATGAATTTGAATACACCCACTACCTCAATAAGTGAACACCTAGTCCAAACATTGGATCACTACTTCAACACTCTTGAAGAAGAACAAGCGTGCAACCTGCATGAAATGGTGATTCAACAGGTCGAAAAACCCCTAATTGAATATGTGCTGACTAAATCTTGCGGCAATCAATCCAAAACCGCTTGTATTCTTGGCATTAACCGCAACACCCTACGCAAGAAAATTCTGCAATACAATATTATGATTGATTCGGATTGAACCCTCGCAAAAGCCAAACACCCTTTTTCTTTTTAAAATTTGTTATTCCTGGAGATCGTTATGAAACCCGTGCGTCGTGCATTAATCAGTGTTTCTGATAAAACTGGCATTATTGAATTTGCCCAAACCCTAAATAAAATGGGCGTTGATATTTTATCAACAGGCGGCACATATAAAGCCTTATTAGAAGCCGGTCTGCAAGTGACCGAAGTATCGGATTACACAGGGTTTCCAGAAATGATGGACGGACGCGTTAAAACCCTGCACCCGAAAGTACATGGTGGTTTATTAGGCCGTCGTGGTAAAGATGATGCGATTATGGCCGAACACGGCATTAAACCAATTGATATGGTCGTCGTGAACTTATACCCGTTTGAAGCGACCGTTGCCAAAGCCGATTGCTCGCTAGAAGACGCCGTAGAAAATATCGACATCGGTGGCCCAACCATGTTGCGTTCGGCCGCCAAAAACCACAAAGACGTCGCCGTCGTTACCGACCCAAAAGATTACGCTCGCATTCTAGAAGAGTTGCAAGCTAATAACGGTCAGCTTGCACATGCGACGCGTTTTGATTTAGCGATTAAAACCTTTGAACAAACCGCACGTTATGACGGCGCCATTGCCAACTACTTCGGCACCATGTTCTCAGAAGATCAAACCGATCGTTTCCCGCGCACTTTCAACACTCAGTTTGTGAAAAAACAGTCGATGCGTTATGGCGAAAATCCACATCAAAAAGCCGCGTTTTATGTAGAACGCAATGCTACTGAGGCCTCCGTTTCAAGCGCCACTCAACTACAAGGTAAAGAACTGTCATTCAACAACATTGCCGATACGGATGCCGCTTTAGAATTGGTGAAAACCTTTGATAAAACCGCTTGCGTAATCGTCAAACACGCCAATCCTTGCGGTGTATCAATTGGTTCTAGCTTATTTGAAGCTTATGATCGTGCTTATAAAACCGACCCGACTTCAGCGTTTGGCGGCATTATCGCGTTTAACCGCGAACTTGACGCGCAAACCGCCCAAGCAATTGTGGATCGTCAGTTTGTTGAAGTGATTATCGCACCAAGTATTAGCGCTGAAGCTCAAGCGATTGTCGAAGCGAAGAAAAATGTGCGCCTACTAGCTTGTGGCGAACTGTCTGGTCAACAGGCGGCTTACGATTACAAGCGTGTTACCGGTGGTTTATTAGTCCAAGATCGCGACTTAGGCATGATTACCGAATCAGACTTAAAAGTGGTCACCGACACCGCTCCAACGGCTGAACAAATGCAAGACCTATTATTTGCCTGGAAAGTGGCGAAATACGTTAAATCTAACGCGATTGTGTATGTTAAAGACGGCATGACGATTGGTGTGGGCGCTGGCCAGATGAGCCGTGTTTACAGTGCCAAAATCGCGGGCATTAAAGCCGCCGATGAAGGTTTAGAAGTGAAAGGCTCAGTCATGGCATCAGATGCCTTCTTCCCTTTCCGCGATGGTATAGATGCGGCGGCGGCGGCCGGGATTAAAGCTGTGATTCACCCGGGTGGCTCCATGCGCGACGAAGAAGTCATCGCCGCCGCCAACGAACACGGCATCGCGATGGTGTTCACTGGAATGAGACACTTCAAACATTAAATAAATCCGCAGCCGCTTATTTACTCAATCTCGGCGTTGGAGAAACGCTTCCGATGCTCACCTACTTTTAGTAGGCTGCGCTTCGGATCATTTCTCCGCCTTGATCTTGAGCAAAGCGCAGACTGCTCTACAGCATTAAATTTTGTTTTTCCTTCGTGTTCTTCGTGAACTTCGTGGTGAATCAAGTAAAGGAAGATTAAATGAAAGTTTTAATTATTGGCAATGGTGGGCGTGAGCATGCGTTGGCTTGGAAGACGTTGCAAGCGCCTAATGTTGAGCAGGTGTTTGTGGCACCGGGTAATGCGGGTACCGCGATTGAGCCGGGTTTAACCAATGTCGATATCGGTGTGACCGATCTAGCAGACCTGGTGGCGTTTGCTAAAGACAAGGCGATTGATTTAACCATTGTTGGTCCAGAAGCGCCATTAGTAATTGGGGTGGTGGATGCGTTTGAAGCGGCTGGCTTAAAATGCTTTGGCCCCAGCAAAGGGGCGGCTCAGCTAGAAGGTTCGAAAGCCTTTAGTAAAGACTTTTTAGCTAAGCACAAAATTCCGACCGCCGAATACCAAGTGTTCACCGAAGTTGATCCGGCGTTAGCCTACATCGCTGAAAAAGGCACGCCGATTGTAATTAAAGCCGACGGCTTAGCCGCAGGCAAAGGCGTGATCCTGGCGCAAACTAACGCTGAAGCGGAAGAAGCGATTCGCGATATGTTAGCGGGCAATAAATTTGGTGACGCGGGTTCACGCGTGGTGGTCGAAGAATTTTTATACGGCGAAGAAGCCAGCTTTATCGTCATGGCGGATGGCGAGCATGTTTTACCGATGGCGACCTCGCAAGATCATAAAGCGCGTGATGATGGCGACAAAGGCCCCAACACCGGCGGCATGGGTGCTTACACGCCAGCTCCGGTGGTAACGCCAGAGATTCACAACCGCATTATGAATGAAGTGATCTACCCTACCATCAAAGGTATGGCGGCGGATGGCTTGCCTTACACCGGCTTTTTATACGCCGGTGTCATGGTCGCCGCCGACGGCACGCCAAAAGTATTGGAATTTAACTGTCGATTTGGTGACCCAGAAACTCAGCCGATTATGATGCGCTTGCAATCTAACTTGGCTGATCTTTGCTTGGCTGCTTTAGACAAGCGCTTGGATCAGGTTGAAGCCCAATGGGATGCACGAAGCGCCTTAGGCGTGGTGTTAGCGGCTGGCGGTTATCCTGAAGACTACAATAAAGGGGATGTGATCTCTGGTTTAGAGCAAGTCAATGCGGATGATTTAAAAGTCTTCCACGCCGGAACTGCACTGAATGACCAAAACCAAGTCGTTACTAACGGTGGTCGCGTGTTATGCGTCACCGCGTTAGGCGATAACGTTACCGCCGCACAAAAACGTGCGTATGAAGGCGTCAAACAAGTTAAGTGGTCCGGCTGTTTTTCACGTTCTGACATAGGCTATCGTGCAATCGCGCGCGAAAAATAATCCACTTCCTTGCCTCAGACTGGTTTTGCTATCAAAGCCAGTCCCGTTTCAAAACCTACCTAAATTTCCCCTATCAATATTCTCACCTGTTGGTAAAATACAAATTGAATTTACGAGGTATTTGGCTCATGGCATTTGATTCTGTTCACAATTATTATGAAAAACTCGTGTTTGATGAAATCAATCAGTTTTATGCAAATGACAGCTTAAGTGAAGATGAGATTGAAGACATGGCTTGTTTAGCGCTCAATAAAATTCAACCCCGCTATATCAGGCATAATGTCGACATGTGTTTTTTTATGACCGAAAACGAACGTATGAAAATTGTCGATTCTGTCAAAGATGCCGTCGCCTATGCTCATGACAAAGTCACCAGAATACACAACCGCACCGCTTGATAAGGAGCCGCGACCATGGAATTAGATTCGATTCATAACTATTTCGAACGTTTGGTGTTTAACGAAATCAAAGAAAACTACGTTGGCAAAGAACTCAGCGAAGAACAGCTGACGGACATGGCTTGCTTAGCCTTAAATCAAATTCCACCGCGCTACATTCGCTACGATATCGACATGAGCTTTTTTATGACACCTCAGCAACACCACGAAGTGGAACAGAAAGTCGCGCTCGCCGTCGAAACCGCTTATCACAAAATGCTCCACCTCGAAAAACCCGAAGTATCCGCCACCCTTGACGACTAATGAGTCACGTTTGCCCGCTTTGCGCGTCAGATAATTATTATGATTTCAGCTGTCGCGACAAGCCTTATTCGCGCTGTCAGTCATGCGATTTCGTTTGGCTGAAACGCGACCAGCTCCTTAGTGAAACGGCTGAAAAAGCTATCTACGACATCCACCAGAATCAGCTAGACGACCCCGGTTATCGACAATTTCTAAGCCGTAGCTTAAATCAAGTAATCGAACATATCGCCCCGCCTGCGCAAGGTTTGGATTTTGGTTGTGGTCCAGGCCCGGCCTTAATTAAAATGGCGGAAGAACTCGGCTATGAAATGCAAGCTTACGATAAGTTTTATGCTGACCAACCCGAAGTATTAAGCCAAACATACGATTTTATTACCTGCACCGAAGTGGTAGAACATTTAGCCAATCCACGGCTGATTCTGGAGCAGCTCTGGTCGATCACCAGGCCTGGTGGTGTATTAGTAATTCAAACCAAACGGGTTTTAGACGATACACGTTTTTGTAACTGGCATTATCGTAACGACCCAACCCACATTAGTTTTTTCAGCGAACCCAGTTTCCTCTGGCTTGCGCAACGCTGGCAAACTCGAATCGAATTTCCCCATAACGATGTCGTGACTCTAAAAAAAGCCTAACCAGCAAGCCTGATCAAAAATAAAAACACTTACAAACTTGCAAACCCCCTAGCCATTTGTTTAGACTTATAAAAAATTTAGCTGTAGCTAATTATTTTTTTACATTCTAAAAGGAGATCTGAATTTTGAAAAAAACAACGTGGTTATTAATAGGATTAACCAACCTCACTTTACCCGTCTTAGCTAATGCGATGGACTTACGTCCGCTGGCGGCTGACCGACCGGATGCAACTGAAAGTCCACAAACTGTTGATAGAGGACATTGGCAAGTTGAAACGTCGATTCTGGGTTACGCACAAGACAAACAAGATGGTCAAACAACTCGAACCTATCAAGCTCTCAATACCAACTTAAAATACGGTTTAACAAATTCCGTTGATATTCATGTGGTGTTTACGCCCTATATTCATCAAGAAACGTCTAACACTTCTGAACAAGGTCATAGTGATCTAGAATTGCGCACCAAAATAAACCTTTGGGGCAATGATGGTGGTAACAGCGCCATGGCGCTGCTGCCATATATCAAACTGGCCACAGGAGAGTTTTCGAATGACAAAACAGAGGGCGGGATCATTGCTACCTACGGTTCAGGCCTAGCGGACTATAGTATTGGCGCTCAATTGCAGGTTGATTATGTTTACGATGAGCTTAAAGACGAAATGAACTTTGTTGGGAGCTATGCGGCGGTACTTGGTTATGACATCAATCATAATGTCGGCGGCTATATTGAACAGATTGGTGAGTTCGACACGGAGGATACATATATTCCTTATGCAAGCTTAGGCTTTACTTACCAAACTAATCGTAATCGACAATGGGACTTGGGGTCTAAACTTGCGATGGATGATAAAGGACAAGATTTTGAGGTGTTTTTTGGCTTAACCCAGCGTTACTAAATTAGAGCCATTTATATAGAGCACCAGGCCTGGTGGTCAAATCAACAACCAGGCCTGGTTGCTTTTGCTATAAATGTTTTTTAAAACTAAACGCACCACGGATTTGACCGACTTTATAACCGGTCGCTTTATCGTGTGGATAAAGTTCACCCAAACGTTTTTTAACGTCGTCATTAAGATTGGTGCCATGGCACTGCAAACATGGTTGACCTTCACCTATCGCAATCGCCTTCATATAACGGAAGGTTTTTTGACCACGCTCCTGCACCACTTCGCTATATTCCATTTTGGTCGGATCGGCACCTTGTGCGCGCTGCTGATCAAACTGCGTCAATACTTTAATTTCCCATGCATCAGGTTGCGCATCGGCCGAACGATTTTTTAAACTTACACGCTTTATATCCCAGCCCGAACGATCACTCAAACTCTGTGCAATTTCTGGCGCTTTGGTCTGACAAACACCAAGCGCATTAACTGGACCCCCCGACTTCATCGCCTTACCCAATGCCGGTTGCAACTGACCTGCAAATTGTTTGGCTAAATCACGAGCTTGGCTAACATCTGCCGAATCGGCAAAACTTAACCCACTTAAAGCCACCCCAAAACCGAGGACTAACGCATATCTAAGTTTCATAGCCTTACCCTTTAATTATTGCCTATCAATTCTCAAACGGCCGAGTGACGAAACTGTCATAACCGCAACCGTCAATTCAAATACTAAAGCGTCCACAAGAGTCTGTCAAAACCTTAATTTTGTAATGGTGATAACCCTAAACATTCGTTTCGATTTGAATTAAGGCACAAGGACTTATCGAGTCACACCAGGCCTGGTAACTCGAAAATTGATAGCCTCTTCCACATGACCAAGCATATAGATTTAGTAGGAAGTGAGACTAACCACCGTACAATAAATACAAAATATCTTTAAATATCTTACACTTAAGGTTATAAGAAAAGTTGATGAAGCAATATATAGATTCTATTACCATCAGTAGTACCTGTTCTGATAGTGTAGAAACTACAGGTTAAAAACTTACTCCAAACATTAGGTTTTAACCATATTAAAAACTTCAACCTTTGATGATTTTCAAAGTAAGGAGGATGTAATGCTTAAAAGCGAATTATCAACACATGATCATTATACTGAAGCGGGTGAACATATCATTTCGCATGATGCCAAGTTTTCTGACATCGGAAAATGGTTAAAAAATGGCTGGTACGACATTGCACATGCACCCGGCGTTTCACTATTCTACGGACTGGTAATGAGTTTAACCGTCGCACTCTTGTTTCTTGTTTTTCAGCAACAACCAATCTATATGCTGATTGTAGCCATCGCCTTTATTATCTTATCGCCATTTCTGGCAACGGGCTTGTATTACACAGCCCATAGACTTGAAAAAGAAAAACAAACCTCACTAGGGTCCTCTATGATCTCCTGGCGAGGGAATATCCCTGATTTCGCGCTGTTTGCTGTGTCTTTAGTGATCATTGCGGCTATTTGGGTTAACTCTATGCCATTTTTAACGGCTATTGTACTTGAGACAAGTTCACTATTAATTGTTGACACAAGCATGGGGTTAACAGGATTCATCGTCTCTGAGGCGGGCCTAACCTTCTTAGCTCTTTTTGCAGGTATTAGTTTGCTAATATCGGCATTTGTGTTTGCGATCAGTGTCGTGACCATTCCGTTGCTGTTGCATGATAAAAAAATCGGCGCCATTCAAGCCATGATTCTAAGTTTCCAAATCGTGATGGAAAATAAACAAGTTATGGCGGCTTGGGCCTTAGTGATTGGCCTAATGTTGATTGCCGGTATCGTAACACTTGGTTTAGGAATGCTGATTGTTATGCCATTACTTGGCTATGCAAGTTGGCATGCATTTAATGACCTAATCGAAATTGAAAAATAAACTTTATTAACCTCCCTATCAGGGCTCTATTAAGAGCCCTTTACCTCAAAACACCAAGACTGGTAGTTGCTTAAATATTTGCAAACATGTTTTTGTAACCATTTATATTTCAATTACGCCTTCCATATATTTCACGGCACGGCCTGAGATAAAAACCCGGTCGCTTTTTAACTCACAAAATACCTGTCCGCCTCTTTGTGAAACCTGCTTAGCACTCAGTTTTGTTTTGCCGGTTCTTTCCGACCAATAAGGCGTAAGCTGCGTATAGGCTGAACCGGTTACAGGATCTTCTGGAATACCAAATTTAGGTGCAAAAAATCTTGCCACAAAATCTTGTTTAAACGAGGGCGCTGTAACAATAACACCACGAAGATCAAGCTGTTCTAGGTAACGATGCTTCGGTTTAATGTTTAATACATCATCCTCATTGTCAAACACAACAAAGTAATCTTCGTTTTTATAACACTCAAAAGGCATTGCTCCCAGGCCATTAACAAGCGCCTCCGGCACATCACATCTAACCGGAACTTGTGCCGGAAAATCCATCGTTAAAACCCTATTCTGGCTCGTAACAATTAATGGACCCGACAAGGAATCAAAAATAATCTGCTCTTTCTTATAACCCAGTAATTCAAACAACACAAAAGCCGATGCCAAAGTAGCATGTCCACATAGCTTCACTTCTTTATTAGGTGTAAACCACCGAATATGAAAATGCTCTTCTACTGGAACAAAAAAGACCGTTTCAGAAAGGTTGTTTTCTTCCGCAATCGCCTGCATAGTCTTATCAGGCAACCATTGCTCTAACGGAATGACCGCAGCTGGATTGCCAAAAAAAGGCTTATCGGAAAATGCATCAATTTGATAAATAGTCAGCTTCATTAATACTACGCTCTATATTAAATCCAGCATATAACTTAACCACCAGGCCTGGTGATTATGATAAGTTTTACGCGAAGCCTTGATTGTAGATTACCGGCATTTGGCCTTTCCATTGTTGCCAAAGCGACTCTTCGGTTGCAAGCCGTGCCATAAAGTCGGCCACATTGATTCGGCTGGTTTTGCCCGGGTCAAAAATCGCGCTTCGGGTCGGGGAAGGATGGATTTCGTATTCGCTGACCGCATCCTCATTTATCAACGAATCGGGGCGAACCGCCACCCACTCAACCGCTTCATCCTTCGAACCGATTTGGGTTCTTAAATAATCAGCGGCTTGTTCATTATCGGGGTGTGGCGGCACCAAGGCGCGGATCAACCCCACAACCAAACGTTCACCAAACGAAATAGGCTCGTTCAAATCACGATTCCGGTTGCCCGACGTGTTCATCAACACAAAGCGCACCGCTTGCTCGGGCTGATTCACCTTAACCGCTTCACACAAACGTTTCACCGAATCGGTCACCAATTTACGCGGCGCGCCATACATACCGCGAAACGTCAAATTGTGCCCGAGACACGACGCGATGGCCGAACAGCCATTCACCAAATCCGCCAATTGAGTGTCGTTAAAATCGAGAACACTGCCCTCAATCACCGTCAATAAAGGATTCGACAGCACAGACTCCGGTAACCGTTCCGCCGAACGCACCACCGCCTTAACTGCCACACCATGATTAAGCAGATTCTCAACCAACAACCGCCCGGTCGCACCACTCGCCCCCACCACTAAAACCGACATAACACCTCCAGTCAGAGTGTAAAAACACCATTTTGCGAATAACCGTGCCAGAGCTTTGGAAGTGCCGCTCAAGTACGACTTGATAATTGATATATATATAAAGTTACTTATGACTCTTCATTTTTCTTATCTTTCTTTATCAAAAATGGAATTGCTAAAAGAAAGACAAGAAAAAATGTTACAGAAAAATAAACTAATATTGTTAACCCAAATGGAATTTTTAGTACTTCTACCGCCACTTCTGAAGATTCAAGCACACCACTTTCCTTACTTATATAAGGGTATAATTCAATATATGTATAACTAACGGCTATATTCCATAGTGTTATACACATCACTACAGCTGCCCCTAAAATAATGAGCGGTATGTAAATCCGGTTAAATGCTTCTGGATGCTTGTAGGCTAGAAAAGCTAAACCAGAAAGCCCTGCTTAAATAAGGCTCGATATTAATGTTTCCACAATTTTCAACCTACCTTTAAAATAATGCGAAGCTTTTAAATATAAAATCGTACTTTATCTTTCCCACATGATTACATTATCACATCGAATTATAGTGCGGACTCCAATCTAACTAGATACTAATGTTGGAGTAAAAATACCTTACAGTATCAAAACTTCGATGTAATTTATGATGTTTATAATGCGGATGAGGGGGTTTTAACTGGCAGTGGTGCGGAGTTGATTCCGATTGCCGAACTGGATGGTTACCGTTTGCGCTAAACACCAGGCCTGGTGTTTAGCCAACTCAAGCAGGCCTTTATCGAAAAAACTCAGGAGATGGCATGAACTTATTGCAAAATTTGGTTTGGCAAGCGCAATACAACCAGACCATGAACCGACAGTTTTTCGCCAAATGCGCGTCGAACGTGAACGCACGGATCAGCGGATTCTGGCGTTTTTCGAATCTTTATCCGAGGCCGATTTGTCGGGCACCATTCGCTATACCAGCATTGCCAACAAGACTGAAAATGCGTTTAGGCTTGATCAAATTTTGATGCATCTTTTCTTGCATCAAACCCATCATCGCGGTCAGGTTACGACGCTGATTGGTCAGTTGGGTATGATTTCAGTGACACTGATATTTCCCGTTTTAGACGGGCTAAGGAAACAGTATGGGTCAGAAACTCGACGTATTAACGGATAAGTTAATCGATTTTATTGAGCAGCAGAAAATCTACTTTGTTGGCACCGCCACCAAAGACAGTCGCGTAAATGTGTCGCCTAAAGGCATGGATTCTCTGCGAGTGCTTTCGCCGAATCAAGTGGCTTGGTTGAATGTCACCGGCAGCGGCAATGAAACCGCCGCCCATGTGCAGCAGCAGCCCAGAATGACACTGATGTTTTGCGCGTTTGAAGGCGCGCCATTGATTTTGCGTTTATACGGCACGGCGAAATTGGTGCATCGCCAAGACCCGCAATGGAATGAGCTCTATCGTCAATTCCATCCCCTTCCAGGCGCACGCCAGATTTTTGTATTGGACATTGATTTAGTGCAAACCTCTTGCGGCATGGCGGTGCCGTTTTTTGACTATGTCGAGGAACGTGAACTGTTGAACGAATGGGCGGTCAAAAAAGGTGATGATGGCATCGAACAATATTGGGAACAGAAAAACCAAACCAGTTTAGACGGCTTGCCGACGCATATTGTTGAGAAAAATATCTGATGTTGACTCCACCCTTGCAAGCCGTGATTTTTGATATGGATGGTTTAATTGTGGATTCAGAACCCTACTGGAAAAAAGCCGAGTATAAGGTATTTTCAGCGCTGGGTTGCGAAGTCACCCCACAAGATCAACAACACACGGCCAACTTAACCACTCAAGCAGTGACAGAGTATTGGTTTGCAAAATCACCTTGGCAGCAACCCAAACACCATGCCGAGCAGGCGGTGATTGAGGAAGTCGAAGCCTTGCTAAAAACCCAATGCCAAGCCAAATTGGGTTTCTACCAGGCATTAGACCTTTGCCGTCAACATGATTTAAAAGTCGGACTTGCCTCCAACGCGCCTTTGCGCTTATGTCGTGCCATAACGCAAAGCCTAAATTGTGCCGCGGCGTTCGACTGTATTTTGTCGTCCGAGCAGGTTAAAGCAGGAAAACCCGCGCCGGACGTGTATTTACATGCACTCAAAACATTAAACGCCTCCGCCGAGCTGACACTGGCTTTAGAAGATTCTATAACCGGGGCAAAAGCCGCGAAGTCAGCAGGCCTAAAGGTCATCGGCATTCCTTCTGAACACCATTATTACGAACCGTTAAAACATTTAGCCGACGTAACCTTAAGCTCATTATGCGAGCTGCGCCCTCACCACTTGATCGGAAAAACGTCATGACAGTCAAGGAAGAACAAGCTATTTTAAAGTCCTGGGACACCAATGCCAAAGCCTGGACGCAGGCGGTGCGCAATCAAGAAATCGAAAGCCGAAATCAGGTAACCAATCAAGCGATTGTCGAGGCAATCCTGGCACAAGACTTTCAATCCATGCTGGATGTCGGCTGTGGTGAAGGCTGGCTGATACGCGAAATCGCAAACACCAGGCCTGGTGATTATATGGGTATCGATGGCAGTGAGGATTTGATTCGCCTGGCACAGGAACTTGACCAGGAGCATAGCTACCTTAACCTGACTTACCAGGCGTTAAACATCGGCAGTTTACAACGCAAGTTTGATTTGATTGTCTGCAACTTCTCGCTATTCGGTAATGAATCGGTTGATGATTTATTGCTAAAGCTTAAAGGCTTGCTAAACGAAAACGGCCGGATTTTAATTCAGACTTTATATGTTGAAGATGAACAAACCGGCTGGCAAGCCGGCTCCTGGCAAGGCTTTTCTAAACAATTTACCGACCCAGCACCTTGGTATAAGCGTAATCACCAGGCCTGGATAAACACCTTTAAATATGCGAATCTATTGCTATTAAGGCACCAGATTAACTCACACCCAGATACCCGAAAACCTTGTTCGGTTATTTTTCATCTTACAACGCAAACACAGGAATAGCATGATGACCCTATTAATACGATTAAGCTTTTTATTAGCCATTACGAGCCTAGCCGCATGTAGCGCAGAACAAGCTTATTATGGGGTGCAATTTAGCCAGAAAAATCAATGCCAAAAATACCTTCCCAATGATGAAGACTACCAGCGTTGCATTGAAAGTAACAATATGAGTTATGAAGAATATGAACGCCGCCGTCAAGAACTCAAAACCTCTCCCTAAGACGACTTCAACGATGCAAGACACACGTATTTGTTTTATCGGTGATTCGTTCGTGAATGGCACGGGCGACGAAATGATGCTGGGTTGGGCCGGTCGTCTTTGCGCCGAAGCTCGACAACAAGGTCACGACATCACCTATTACAACTTGGGCATTCGTCGTCATACCTCGACCGACATTCTGCAACGCTGGCCTGAGCTTGCCCTACGCCAGCATCCAGATAGCGATAACCGCATTGTACTGTCATGCGGTGTGAACGACACCATGATGGAAAACGGTGCCTTGCGTGTCGATTTCGAAACGACGATAGATAACATGCGTGAATTATTTAAACGTATGGAATCATCACCAGGCCTGGTGGTTGGCCCGCCGCCCGTTGGTGACGCCCCACAAAATCAACGTATCCAAACCCTCTCCAATGCCATGCAGATCGAAGCTGAAACGGCTGGGTTGCCCTTTATTCCACTGTTCGATCATTTGATTCAAGATAGCGCTTACCTGGCTGAAATCGCGAAAAATGACGGCGCACATCCAAAATCGACCGGCTATAACAAAATAGCTCGTATTATCTTAGACTCTGAAAAATGGTGGTTTTAGCCACCAGGCCTGCTGAGGGTTTTGCGAACACTTAACCACAGCAAAAGTGCCACCGCGAACAATGAAGCTTGAGCTACCGCCATCGCTTGCAAACTATGGTGCACATGCGGCACCACCAGCGCAGCGACTAAACCAGCCATCCCCATTTGAAATAGACTTTGCACCGAGCTCGCCAACCCACGCTTGGTCGGCAAGCAATCCAAAGACACAATACTCAAACCCGGATTCACCATTGCAAACGCGACCGCATATAACACCAAAGGGGCGACCACCGACCAGCCCTGAATTGGCAAATAGGTTTCAAACCCCATATTGATAATCACCGCCATCGCTGCCAATCCGAATGCGACATTAATTAAGCGAGTCGGTTTATACAAATATGTCAGTCTGTGAATCAAGATCGACCCCACCAAAATCCCGGACACCACCGGCACGAACAACACCCAAAAATCCTGTTCTCCTAATTTAAGGTGATCAAAAATAATACTCGCCGACCCAGCCACGTAAACAAAGAAACCACCGATAATAAAACCTTGCGCCGCCACCAAACGCAAAAACTGTGGGTGAACGATACTTTGCCAATAGGATTTAACAATATTAATGGGATGAATCGATTGGATATGCTCTGGGTCTTGAGTTTCCGGCACACGCGCGGCAAACATCACAATAATCAGCAAGGCATATGCAGCAAGAAAATAAAACACCGAACGCCAACCGAGATGCACTTCAAGCCAACCGCCGATAATCGGTGCCATGGCTGGGGCGGCGGCAAACAGCATCATCATCAGCGCCATGGCTTTTTGCGCTTCATCACCTTGAAAGTAATCACGAATCATCGCTCGACTCGCCACTAAGCTGCCGGCAACCATAATGCCTTGCAGTGCCCGACCAAGCAGTAAAACTTCAATGCTTTGCGCCCATGCACTCAAAACAGAAGCCGCTAAATACCCCGTCAGACTCAGCAGAATAATGGGCTTACGCCCCCATTTATCCGCCATTGGCCCCCAAATCAAGGTCGCTAGCGCAAAACTAATTAAATAAACCGACAACGTCTGAGTTAATAACCCACGATCAATGGCCAGTTCCGCTTCAATACTGGGAAAAGAAGGCAAATAGGTATCAATAGTAAACGGCGCCATCATACCGATAAGCGCCACCACAACAATCAAAAACTTGGGAGATAAGGCACTGGGAGACATAAAAACAACACCGCTCAAAAAATCGATTCTAACAAATTGTAATGCCCGCTACACAATTTGTTTAAAAATAGCTTGTATATAAATAATGTAAAATCGAGCTTTGAATCAGCCAAAACCAAGAGTAGATAAACATGAGCCATCCAAATGTTATTAAACTTCTTGAAGACTGGCAAAGCACTAAGCCTGAGCTTTATCCGATAGCGGCGGCGATTTTTCAGCGCATCAGGCAACAAGCGCCGGAACTTATTGAAACGCCAAAGTATGGTGGGATCTTGTTCTCTCGAACGAAAGCTGAATCTTCAACTATTTGTGGTGTGTTTGTTTACAAAGGGCATGTCACGTTAGAGTTCAGCCAGGGTGCGCAACTTAATGATCCATACCGAGCGTTGGAAGGCTGCGGTAAATATCGCCGTCATCTAAAATTCAAACATCTGAATGATCTGGATGCGAAGCACCTGAATGATTATCTAACATGGGCAATCCAAGCCTAAACCACCAGGCCTGGTGGTCTTGATAGACGCCATTGCTGGTTACGGCATTAGCGCCCAAGCTTCGATGCTTTGCTTTTTGCCTTTCACAGGAATTGGCCCTAACGACTGAAAAACCTCTTGAGTCTCCAGTGTCAGTTGCTGGTAAACGCGATCTGAAATTATCAACGATTGTTGATGGGTTTTACAGGCAGACTCTAAACGAGCGGCCAAGTTTACATCATCACCGATTACGGTATAACTACGTCGGGCAAGGCTGCCCACATTCCCAATGATGACACGACCAAAATGGCAACCACAACCAAAGCGCTCTGGAATCGGCAGCCCTTGTTCGCGCAACTTAGCTTGAAAGTCAGGCCAGGTTTCTAAAAGTTCACGCGCGGTTCGCACCGCCGCTTCACATGCAAACTCCTTCTGTCGCAAGCCGAAAATCATCATCACCGCATCACCAATAAACTTGTCAATTACACCGCCGTTTTTACGTACGGCGCTATCCCAGAATTCAAAATATTCATTGAGCATACGTGTGATTTGTTCGGCTTCATGGGTTTCGGTCAGTCCGGTGAAATTTCGTATATCCGCAAACAATACACAAAGCTCCGCCTTTTCGGCTTGAGCTGCCTGTCCAGAAAGAATACGATCACGAATACGGTCATCAACATATAAGCCAAAAAGTAGATTCAACCGATCTTTTAAGCGGGTTATTTCCATTCGCCCCAACCCAAGAATCAAAGCCAGAACCAATCCACCAAAGATGATATAAAGATGAGTCCGATCATCTAAAAACTCCGGAAGATAAGTAAATATTCCAAAAATGGTTAACTCAGCTTCAGGCACCCCTTCTTTAGTCACATCAAAATAAAAATACAGAAACAGAAAAATACTGATGGTCATAGCAACTAACGCCAGCTCTGTGAGCTGTTGGTTTTTGCCTTGTTCTTTTAAGTGCATAATATGTAATTGTAGCAACGCCGTTAGCAACGCATAAATCCAGAAGCCCATGTGGGCCGCATTAAAAAGATAACTCAACCCTTCGCTTATTTCAGAAAGACTATAAATTACAGGAACAAGAAAGGTACCTAACAAGCGAACCCAAAGTCGGTGACCCTGAATAGCCAGCCATGCGGATTGCACAATCAACGCAATCAAAAGCAACAAATGATCCGTCTCTAGAAGAAACCCTAACCCATTTTCCGACATGCGCATGACAATATAAAACAGCGCAAACTGACCGGAATAAAACAGCAATTCATCCAAAAAGGATTTCAGGTGACGGTGCATGGTTGGTATCCTCTATTGATTTTCAGATTTACACACCTGATATTACTTTAAACCATGTCAACTGTGTGGTAATTATAAAACTTCAATCAATGGGAATTAGCTAATAGACAAAAAATAAATTATATTTTAGTGTCCAACTTATTCAGTATTGGAGAAATGGTGCAGAAATCCGTAATGGCTAGAGTCGCCCAAAGGACTAACGATGAAGTGGTCTGTATATCCTATATGGAGGATAAACACTTCGCATTAGGTAGTAAAACAACACTTTGAACGGGTTGCAACAAGAGCCACTCAAGTGCGTACTTGAAACCCGCCATCTTTTTTAGCTTGGTACATTTTATCATCGGCTATTTTAATGAGTTGGTCACCATCAATATATTCATCTAGCCCTGTTTCGGCAATGCCTACACTAAAGCTATAGTCAGGATATTTTTCATTAAATTCGTTCATAATTTTTTTACAGATAACCTTAGCTTCATCTGCCCCACAATCCGGCAGGATGATACAAAACTCATCGCCGCCATATCGACAGGCTATATCCGTTGATCTCACATTATTAAGCATGGCCTTACCGATGCTTTTGAGCACATCATCCCCTTTAAGATGACCATGTGTATCATTAATGTTTTTAAATTGATCAATATCAAAGTAGACCAAAGACAACTTCACCTGTCGCCTTTTTGACGTTGCAAGATCCCGGCTAAGAAGCTCCTGCATGACTCTTTGGTTATAAAGATTAGTTAACGGATCGAGCTGAGCCTGTTCCTCTAGTTGCAAGGTGCGTTCAGCTACTTTTTCTTCTAAGCTTTTTGCATAAATTTCCGTTCTATTTTTAGCGTTTTCTATTTCACCGACCAAGCTATCAATGTAGGTATCAAATACCAAGGTTGTGTCAAAATATAGCAATTTTTCAAGCGCATCGATTGTCCGATCATATAGATCCTTATCAGAAATGATTCTTTTTAAAGTTTTGATGATCATCTCTTTCAGTGTTCTAACCGCAGAAAGATAGAGTTTTGGTTCAACGCCAATACGTTTATGCACCATACCAATACGCAAGCGATTATTAACATACTCACTGTCATAACTACCTGAAAACAAATCCATAACATATTTACGCTGAGCCGCGCGTAAACGCATTAAAGTATCCGCATCACCTATTAAAAGTGATATTTCATCAATTTCCGTTTGTTTCTCATAGAACTCATCCACAATCACATCAATATTATCTTCGATGATGCTTTTATGGCCGTGCAGTAAACTTAATTCTTCACTGGTTAGACTCAGAAGGTTCATGCGATGTGATATTTCAACATCACTCATTTTCATTTGTTCAAGAAGCGTTTGCTCAGTGCGTTTCAATCTCAGTCTCCTATCTTGACCTAATGTTGAAGCTGTAAGGCATGATGCAATAAACGGCCGAGCCAACTGCCTGATTTAGAGCGATTAAGCATATAAACACCAATGATTGTTATCATTTGTCACCGGCTAAAAAGACATGACAAAACACTCATAAAAACTAGTAACTGAGCCCATGTAAAACACAGTAAAATCTAGTTATAACACTCATTAATATTTAGATCATACCAGATAGTTTAGCGGATAGAAATAACCATGTAATTAAGTAGGTTTTTTATAACTAGAGGATATCTAAGGGACAACCACCAGGCCTGGTGGTTTAAAAATTTTTATTGAAAACTGACATTAATAAAAAGCGGCACATAAAAGCTTTAAGATAAGGACGCATAATGCTTACCAAGCACGGGCTCCACGTATCCCTATATCCAGCATCACCCCTTGAAACTAATGTTTTAATAAAGTTAACACGACTTGATCAAAGAAAGTTTGCCATTAATCCAACTTTGACAAGGCAAATTAATGACAAATAATAATGAACACGACCGTAATTGTTTTACGTTTTAGAAAAAGATGAAAATTAACCTTTCTAACGCTTACGTTTGATGTCTCGCAATTCAATGACATCAAAACCAGGAATAGGCCATGTGTCTGCACGTATCTCAGCCTTAAACACACCCCACATTTTCTTTCCGCTGTCATCGGTGCCGTTCCAGTTCACCCGCTTCGTACCCCCCTCATCAAAGTGCCAGTCCAGAGTTTTGCGTCGTTTCCAGAAAAACCAAAACATACGCCGATAGATCTGAATACGACCACTCGCTTGAGTATCTAGTGTGAATTGAAACTGAGTGGTGCCAGAGGTTTTATTCTTAGGACTGAAACTGGCTTCTGTGACCAGGTCGGCGACATTGGTATGGCGTGTCACAGATTGAGGTGTTACGTTGTTAGGAAAATAGGCAATGAGATTGACGGAACAAGTGCTAATTTTATCTTCAAAGGTGTGAACAAGGCGCGCCTCACCTTTTTCGTCTGTAATAGCTGATCCTAGGGGGTATTCCCTACCTGCATGATAGACAATGGCAAACTTAACTTCCTTTCCAGCCAAGGCTGAGGTTTCCGTACCCTTGTACTCAATGTCTGCTTTTAATTCAAGCGGTTGGCCACGCGGAATATTAGTACTCCAATCGGCACTGCCACCCTGGTAAACGAGTTCGAATTCAGATTCATAAGCAACAGCACGAGTCTGTCGTTCAAAAGGTTCACAGTGTCCACAAGGATCGTAGTCTTTTGCCGCCAGAGCCTCCTCTAAAGTCTCATAGCGTTCCTTGTGTTCTGAGCTCATGAGCCGCACCCAAGGGCAATAATTGTAGTGCAACTCTTTGCTGTGGGAGTTTCCTATGTAATACATGTCGATCTCCTTTCGTTGGGTTAACAACTACTTAACTATAGACCGACCCGATTCAAGCGTCAACCCAACGGCCTAACCGCTGGTTTTATTATGTTTTATGAGCGTCCACCAGGCCTGGTGCTTAGCTAATGCGCGGTCGAATTCGAAAAGAGTTGTAAGACTAAAACGCCGCTAATAATCAAGCCGATACCCAACCAGGCCGCCCAATCTAAGGTTTGCGAAAACATAACCCAGCCGATCAATGTAATCAACGCAATCCCCACACCCGACCAAACCGCATAGGCCACACCGACTGGAATGTACTTTAAGGTCATCGACAACAAATAAAACGCAATCGCATAACCGACAACCACCACCAGTGACGGCCAAAGTTTGCTAAAGCCATCACTCATTTTTAACGCCGTCGTGCCAATCACTTCCGCTGCAATCGCCAAACCCAACAATACCCAAACATTCATAACCGCCCCCAGAATAATAAAAGAGAGTCTTATTCTAGCCGAACTAAAACCAACCAGGCCTGGTGCAAACACCTCGTCATACTGAACAAAGCGAAGTATCTCCTTCAGGCTGCTAACGATTTTGCAGGGTTTATCTGGCAATGGGTATTATAATTAGCCGATTATATACTCCATAAAAACGGCTTCTGGATGAGGGTTAAAACGGTAAGGCGCAATTTCCTTGAAACCAAAAGCTTGGTACAGTTTCAATGCTTTATCCAGCTCAAGGATACTGTCCAGCCGCACCGACTTATACCTCATTTCACTAGCCTTAGCCAAAAAAGCCTCTGTTAAAGCCCGACCAATACCCATGCCGTGATAATCAGCCAGTACAAACATACGTTTCATTTCGGCTACATAGGGTTCAAATTCCCTAAGCCCTACGGCCCCCACATAAACACCGCCTAGGTTTGCCAACAATAATGAGCCTTTGGGCGGGGCGTACATTTTAGGCAATGTCTCCAACTCATCGGCAAAACCCTGAAACGACAAGTCGTACCCCAAAAACTCAGCATAAGCGCGAAACAATTGACCACCTGCCTCAAACTGCTCCGTCGTCTCGGCTATCTCAATTTTTACACTCATCTGCATCTCCTAACGATTAACTGTTTGGTGAGGACAACCACCAGGCCTGGTGGTCAGATTAGGTTGAGTTTCCAACCCAATAAAATAATCAAGGTATGAGCCTCGCTTGCCCAAAGCACACCATAAACGATGCCATATTTCTGGCGCACATTTAGATATATCGCGCCGAGTAGAATCCCAGTTGCCAACACTATAACGCCATACAGGTAATCAGAGTAAATCGCCGGATGCACCAAGGTGAAAAACAAGGCCGTGCCTAAAACGATTTTCCAGCTCTTAATACCGCGTTTAATCAAGAGCTCAAACAACACGGCACGAAGCAGTATCTCCTCCACCAAAGCCGTCATCACAAACGCCACCGCCACCCGAATTGGATCTAACTGCAAAACCCAACCCGCCAATAATGACAGACCAACTAACGCAACAAATAAAGCCGCAACACGACCAAACTCAGAAAAAGTATGAGTATAAAAATAGAACGCCGCAATCACGCCAACCAGAAAAACCGCGCGCTCAACATCCAGATAATAAACCCCAAAATCGAGATGAAAACCAGGCACAATTTTGGCAACAGCCAAACCTAGAATCGCAAAGATAAGAAAATGAATTGATTTCATAAACAAACCTGGTTGTAAATGGGCGCTATGGATATTTTAAACACGCGCTTGACCTACAATCCACTACCCTCCTAAGTACCCAGGTAAAACATCATACATTAAAAATAAAATCGCTAGGCCTGGTGATTACTGAATTTCAGGCATAAAAAAAACCCCGCTTTCGCGGGGTTAGGTTGGAGAGTGCTACAGCTAGTGGAAGTTGAGTTCGCCGTCTTCCAATTCGACGTGGATGGTCGAACCGGGTTGAAACTCGCCTTTTAGGATGCGTTGCGCGAGCGGGTTTTCCAGACGTTGCTGGATCACTCGTTTTAGCGGACGCGCACCATAAACCGGATCGAACCCGGCTTCGCCCAATACATCCAGTGCCGGAATCGAGACGTCAATTTTCAGGTCGATGTCGGCCAAGCGTTTGCGTAGGCTTTCTAACTGAATATCGGTAATCGCACGAATCTGACTTTGACCAAGTGGGCGGAATACCACGATGTCGTCAATTCGGTTAACGAATTCGGGACGGAAATGTCCACCCACCACTTCCATTACCGCCGACTTCATCGCATCGTAATTGCCTTCGCCGGCCAGTTCTTGAATGATCTGCGAACCGAGGTTCGAAGTCATCACAATCACCGTGTTACGGAAATCAACTGTGCGGCCTTGACCATCGGTTAAACGCCCGTCGTCCAGCACTTGTAACAGGATATTAAACACATCCGGGTGCGCCTTTTCGACCTCGTCCAGCAAAATTACCGAATAGGGTTTGCGGCGCACGGCTTCGGTTAAGTAACCACCTTGTTCGTAACCCACATAGCCGGGTGGCGCACCGATTAAACGCGCAACCGAGTGTTTTTCCATAAATTCAGACATATCCAAACGCACAATCGCATCCTGACTGTCGAATAAGAAATCCGCCAAAGATTTGGTTAACTCGGTTTTACCCACCCCAGTTGGGCCAAGGAATAGGAACGAACCATTGGGTTTGTTTGGATCAGACAGACCAGCGCGCGAACGACGAATCGCATCCGATACGGCTTTCACCGCTTCGTCTTGACCCACCACTTTGGCACTTAGGCTATCTTCCATGCGTAATAACTTATCGCGTTCACCCTCCATCATGCGCGAGACTGGAATCCCCGTCCAACGCGAGACCACTTCGGCGATTTCTTCTTCGGATACCTTATTGCGCAACAGGTGCATTTCGCCCTTGTCTTCTGCGTTGACTTCCAGCTCATCGGCCGCTTTGATCTTGGCTTCTAAGTCGGGAATCACGCCATATTGCAACTCAGACATGCGCCCCAGATTACCTTCGCGACGCGCGGCTTCCATTTCGGTACGCGCTTTGTCGAGGGCTTCTTTATATTGTTGCGCGCCTTGCAAGGCGGCTTTGTCTTTTTTCCAGACTTCTTCAAAGTCGGAATATTGTTTTTCCAGTTCTTTGATTTGGTCTTTTAAGATTTCTAGGCGTTTTTTCGACGCCTCATCTTTTTCTTTTTTGAGCGCTACCTGCTCCATTTTGAGCTGGATTAAACGGCGATCAAGCTTGTCCATTTCTTCCGGTTTGGAATCAATTTCCATACGAATTCTTGAAGCCGCTTCGTCTATCAAGTCAATGGCTTTATCCGGCAACTGACGGTCAGTGATATAACGCTGCGACAAACGCGCCGCCGCCACAATCGCGGGGTCCGTAATCGCGACACCGTGATGCACTTCGTAACGTTCTTTTAAGCCACGTAAAATCGCAATCGTGTCTTCTTCAGTTGGCTCGTCCACCAACACTTTTTGGAAACGACGTTCTAACGCCGCGTCTTTTTCGATATTGTCGCGGTATTCATTAAGCGTGGTCGCGCCGATGCAATGCAACTCGCCACGCGCTAAGGCTGGCTTCAGCATATTACCGGCATCCATTGCACCTTCGGCTTTACCCGCACCCACCATGGTGTGGATTTCGTCAATAAACAAAATCACCTGACCTTCATTTTTCGACAGGTCTTTCAATACCGCTTTAAGACGTTCTTCGAATTCACCGCGATATTTCGCACCGGCCAATAACGAACCCAGGTCCAAAGACAACACGCGCTTGTTACGCAATCCCTCTGGTACTTCGCCATTAATAATGCGCTGGGCTAAACCTTCCACTATCGCGGTTTTACCGACACCAGGCTCACCGATTAACACCGGATTGTTTTTAGTACGACGTTGCAATACTTGGATCGCACGGCGGATTTCGTCATCACGACCAATCACCGGATCAAGCTTGCCAGACTCGGCACGCGCGGTTAAGTCGATGGTATATTTTTCTAACGCTTGGCGCGTTGATTCTGCATTTTGATCTTGCACGCTTTCCCCTCCACGTACTTGTTGAATCGCATCGGCCAGCTTATTGGGCTGTGCACCGGCTTGTTTTAGTAGGTCGGCGACTTGATCTTTCGAATCTAACGCCGCTTGTAAAAACAATTCGCTCGAAATATAGGCATCGCCGTTTTTCTGCGCTTGCTTTTCCATTAGGTTTAAAATCGCACCGGATTGTCGCGATAATTGAACCTCGCCCCCTGTACCCGATACTTGCGGCAAAGCGCTTAGTTTAGTCTCAACCGCTTGGTTCAGCGCATTTACGTCCACACCGGCTAAACGCAGCAAGTGACCTTGCTCTGGAACTAACGCGGCCAGAATATGTAAAGGTTCAATAAATTGATTGTCGTTCGTCACAGCCAGCGACTGTGCCTGGCCCAGAACGGATTGGAATTGTGTAGTAAACTTGTCCATCATAGTGCGTCACCTCAGTTTCTATTGGTGGTTTTATAGGACTTAGCGAGAGGTTTTCAAGTAGCGCGCTTAAATTAATTTTTAATTAGTTGAAAATAAAAGAATTATGGATACAGTTTTCTTTGTGTTATCAAAACTGGGCTGGATGATTTTAAGCCCAGGAAATTTGTTAGTTATTAGCTTTATATTAGGCACGCTACTGGTATATTTCAAGGCTTATTCCGCTTCAAAATGGATTTTAATTCCGACCTCACTCGCGGCGGCTTTGGTACTGGTTTATCCAGTAGGTGACTGGCTGATTCAACCACTCGAAAAACGCTTTGCCAAACCTTATGTTATGCCTGAAAAAGTTGATGGCATCATTATATTGGGCGGTGGCGAGGACCTTAAACGTTCACTAAGCTGGGGCGTGGCCGAACTCGGTTTAGGCGGTGATCGTTATATTGCGACCAAATACCTAGCCGATTTATACCCCGATGCGCCTGTTATTTTTAGCGGTGGTAGCGGTTCGATTTATTTGCAAGATAGCGGGCGCGAAGCCAGTATTTCCGCCGACCTTTTCCAGCAGATGGGTTTGGATTCGCAACGTTTGATTTTGGAATCTAACTCACGCAATACCTATGAAAACTTCCGTAATCTGCAACCCATCACCAGGCCTGATGGTCAATATTTATTGGTCACCTCAGCGTTTCACATGCCGCGTTCGGTTGGCATTGCACGCCAATTTGGCCTGAATGTCACTCCTTATCCGGTGGATTATCGCAGTAATCATGCCGATTATCGGCATCTGGATTTTGACTTGTTTGACCATTTAAAAGCGCTGGAATCGGGCTGGCGCGAATGGATTGGTCTGAGCGTATATTATTGGACAGGTAAAACCAGTGCTTGGTTACCTGCACCTATGCCCCTTCACCCCGATTCCCCGTTATAATGGGGCACATAATTTTTAAAGACTAGGATTCAACATGGCGAAACAGGCTTATATTTTTGATGTAACAGAAGACAACTTCGACACACTGGTCGTGGAAAACTCAGCTCAAATTCCGGTGGTGGTCGCGTTTTTAAACGCGGACACCGAATCACAGACCCTCGCCCAAGATCTGAGCCATTTTGCACAAACCTTTGCGCAACAATTTGTTTTCGCTAAAGTGAATGTTGACGAACAAACCGAGCTGGCCGGCGCCTTTGAACTCGAACAAACCCCGACCACGGTGATCTTTATCAACGGCGAAATTCAAAACGCAAAGCAAGGCGCCATCAGCCCCGAAGACATCGCTTTAATGTTGCGTCAGATTGGGGTTTATGATCCCGTTGAAGAGATGCGTTTGGAAGCGCACGATAAATACATGGCGGGCGATCCGGCGGGCGCGGTGGCTTTATTAACCCAAGCAATTCAACTTGACCCAAGCCGCACCTTGGTCGCGTTAGACATGGTGCAAATCATGCTCGACCTAGATCAAATCGAAGGTGCGACCAGCCTGTTTAATAAGTTGCCTGATGAAGCCAAGCAGAGCCAAGTCGGACGCAATATCACCAGCCAAATGACCTTCAAAAAAATGGCGGCTAACACACCAGGCCTGGTGGCTTTAAGCGAACAAATAGAAGCCAATCCACAAGATCACGAGGGGCGTTTTAACCTCGCGATTTGCCACATCTCTAATTTAAACTTTGATGAAGCGATGACGCACCTATTCGAACTGCAAACTAGCCAACCGGATTTTCAGAACGGCGCGCCCAAAGAGACCATTATCACCTTGTGCAATTTGATCACGGCGACTGATCCGGCTTTGGCAAAACGTTACCGTCAACAATTAAACAATCTTTTGAACTAATAAGATTCGATTAGCCCAACCACCAGGCCTGGTGACTTTGCCCGGCCAAACTCGCAATAAAAGGATCACAACATGAGCGATTGGACAGCCGGTTATGTCGCCGACATTGGTTATACCTATGGCTACTATAAAGAACTAAATCCATTGCGTATGCGCTTGGCGTTTTTAAATGCTGGCATCGCACCACCCAAACAAGCTAAAGCCTGCGAACTAGGATTTGGACAAGGCTTGAGTGCGGCGATTCACGCAGCGGCTAGCGATACCCAATGGTTTGGTAATGACTTTTTACCAGCGCAAGCCGCATTTGCTCAATCTTTGGTTGAAGCATCAGGTTCGGATGCACAATTTAGTGATGAATCCTTTGCCGAATTTTTAGCGCGTGACGATTTACCAAAGTTCGATTTTATTAGTCTGCATGGGGTTTGGACCTGGGTTTCGGAGGATAATCGTCAACTGATCATGGACTTTATTCGCAAAAACTTAGCCGTCGGCGGTGTCGTTTATGTGAGCTACAACACCCAAATTGGCTGGGCACAAATGATGCCGCTGCGTCGTTTATTGGTTCAGCACACCCAACGCATGGGCGCCCCCGGAGAAGGCACGGCCCAACGTATTCGCCAAGCCTTGCAGTTTGCCGATCAGGTGATGAAAACCCAACCTTTCCACGCACAAAATAACGCGCAGGTCGCCCCTAAGTTACAAGAATTGATGAGCCAAGACCCGCATTATTTAGCCCACGAATATTTCAATCGTGATTGGCAGCCAATGGATTTTGCCGATATGGCCGAATACATGGAATTAGCTAAGCTCGAATATGCCAGCTCGGCGACCTATTTGGATTTAATTGAAGCGGTCAACTTAAGTGCTGAACAACAAGCCTTATTAGCGCAAATTGGTGATGTCGCCTTGCGAGAAAATACGCGCGATTTTTGTGTCGACAAAAAGTTCCGTAAAGACTACTGGGTGCGTGGTGCGCGTAATTTAAATCCGGTACAGGTGGTGGACGGTTTACGCGCCGAACGCGTGGTGATGACCAAACCGCGTGGTGTGATTTCGTTGGTATTGGAAGGCGCGTTTGGTGTAGCGGACTTAGCCGCCGATGTCTATGATCCTATTTTGGATTTCCTCGCCGATTACCAACCTCATAGTCTAGGCGAAATTGAACAAGCGATGGCCTCACACCCAAAAATCGGTTTACAAGAAATTGTGCAAGCCATGTTTATCTTCACCCATCGAGGCGAAATTCAGGCCGCCCAAGACGGCTCGGTAATTAGCCAAGTGTTTCAGCGCACCCAAAAACTTAACAACACATTAATTGAGCGCGCACGTGGTAGCAGTGATGTGCAATATCTTGCCAGCCCGGTCACCGGCGGTGGCATTGAAGTCAATCGTTACCAACAGTTATTTTTATTAGGTTTGCAACAGGGCCACAAACAAGCCCCGGCTTTGGCTGAATTTGCTTGGTCAATTTTAGAACCCCTAGGCGAAGACATGATCAAATACGGTCGCGCTCTACAGACCGACGAAGAAAAACAGGCCGATTTAAACGAACGCGCCGAAGACTTCTTGCGCCGAGATTTGCCGATGTTACAAGGTTTGCAAATAGCATAATTAGGCTTACCACCAGGCCTGGTGGTTATTTTCAAGTATAAAAAAAGCAGGCGCCAGGCCTGCTTTTTTTTATTTCGCTCGACCAAGCCGAGCTTAAATCATCGCTTAGCTGTCTGACTCTTCCGACAGAAGCGAACTTTGCGTTTTGTCTTTTTTGTTCTTGGCAAAAGCAATGTGCGAAAAGTACAAGGTTAAACCAACCAAAGCAATACCGATGGCGTAATACAATAAATCAATTGGCGTGCTCGGTTTTAAATAAATCGCGGCTTCAAAAAACATCACCACCAACACCAGCAAAATCACTTTCGCCAACTTATCTTTTAAGTCGTCCAAGCTGTTAATCACCAGAATTTGACTCGCGCCATAGGCTTTTTTGGCAATGGTCAGTTTAGAAATAAACAACTCATATAAACCCAATGAAAAAATCAACATAATCGCGCCAATCAAAAAGCCATCTACTGCGCCAATCACCGTACCGATCACCTTGGATTTAACCGCGGCACGCTCAGCATATTCCAAGCTGTGATACTCGCCTAAATAAGCCAGTAAATGAAAGACTTCAACAGAGGTAATATAAAACATCACAAACGCGATCACCAAGCTGGCAATAACCGCAGACAAAACCACCAGGCGACTATGCCACAATACCGCTTCAAAGCCTTTAACCCCTGAACTTTTGGTTTCACAAGCACCAAATGTTTCATTTATTTTGTCGCTCATTTTTCATCCCCTAATGTTTCAATCGTAAAATTGTGATTAGTGTAAATACATAAATCCGCCGCTATGGTTAAAGCGTTTTTAACCATGTCTTCCGCACCAATGTCGCTATGACGCATCAAAGCTTGGGCCGCTGCGTGTGCGTAACTGCCGCCTGAACCAATGGCAATAAAGTTGTCTTGCGGTTCGATCACATCACCAGTACCGGAAATTAACAACATGGTATCGGCATCCGCCACAATCATCATGGCTTCCAATTTACGCAGTGCGCGATCGGTGCGCCAATCTTTCGCCATTTCTACCGCAGAGCGCATCAATTGGCCATTATGCGTTTGCAAACGGCCTTCGAAACGTTCAAATAAGGTAAACGCATCGGCGGTGGCGCCAGCAAAACCCGCCAACACTTTGCCATCGTATAAGCGTCGAACTTTGCGTGCATTGCCTTTCATCACGATATGGCCCAACGTCACTTGGCCGTCGCCGCCGATCACCATTTTACCGCCGCGTTTAACGCATAAAATCGTGGTACCGTAAATTGTTTCTGGATGATGTTTCATGCCTAAATCCTTCTATTTCTTGCCCGTCTTGCGCGCTCTAGGATGCGCTTGGTCATACACCTGTGCGAGGTGTTGCATATCTAATTTGGTATAAATCTGAGTGGTGGATAAATTGGCGTGCCCTAATAACTCCTGCACTGCGCGCAAATCACCGCTGGATTCTAACACATGCGTGGCGCAGGCGTGACGCAAGCGATGCGGCGACATTTTAGTGGCCAGCCCCGCTTCACGTGTGCGTTTGTCTAATCTTAATTGCACCGAACGCGTGCTTAAACGTTGACCTTTTTGGTTAATAAACACCGCTGGTTCATCCGATTTAGCCCATTCGGCACGCGCTAACAACCAGGCCTGCATAGCGCTTTGCGCTTGTTGACCCACTAAAGCGACGCGTTGTTTATTGCCTTTACCTAACACCTTAATCGTGCCCGCACTTAAACCATCCAGGCCGGGTGATAAATCTAAACTCACCAGCTCGGCCACACGCAGCCCGGCCGAATAAAGCAATTCAAACATCGCTTGGTCACGAATCGCTTGCCAGCCTTCGATAGGTTGTTCGAGCAGTTGACGAGTTTGGTCTACATCCAAACTTTTTGGCAAGGGTTTGGGTTGTTTGGGCGCTTTAACGGTTTTGGCGGGATTATGTTGCATCAAGCCTTCGGTCAGTAAAAACTGAAAGAAACTGCGTAAAGCCGACAACTGACGTGCCACGCTACTGGCGCTGATGCCGATTTTAACGCGTTGCATCACAAAACGTTTGATATCTTTCGAGGTGAGTTCGTTCCAGTTCATTGTTGGCATTTGTTGCCATAATTCGTCAAACGACCAGGCCTGGTGCTCATCAGATTTATCAGTCGCACTTTGCGCTTGGACGCTCAAATAAAACGAAACAAACGTCAGCAAATCACGCTGATAATTGCTGCGCGTATGCGCTGATTTATTATGCGCCTGCATCTGATCTAAAAAACGTTTAATCTGCTGCATACATGCCTTTTTGTTTTTGCACCTTCGCACACTTCGTGCCTTCGTGGTTCAAAAATTAAAACAACCGATTCAACCTCGCGGTAATCAGCTCCGCCATGACCTTTAAAAAATAGGTCCCCAAATCTGGTTGAAAGCGATCGGTTGGACTACCGAGAGCCAACACACCCCAAACCCGATCCCAGCCTAGCGGTAAACAGCACACCGAATGCACATCCGACGCCCCATGAAATAAGCCGGTTTTCCATTTCTCTTCAATCAAGCCGCACACTGGCTTGCCGGGCTGCAGCGTTTCGCGCAGGGTCTTAACCCAGTCTTGACGCACACCTAATTGGCTTAAGCCATGGATTCCCTGATTGGGCACTTCCCAAGAAACCAGGGTCATATAGTCCACCTTAAAGACATCACGCATTTGCTCGTAAAGTGCATCCACAGCTTGCTGTTCGGTTTCCGCCGCCATCATCAGGCGTGTAAGCTGTTGCACTTTTTGCAATAAACGCCCGTTGTCACCCGCGATATCAACTAAAGAATCCACTTCGTCTTGCAGCTTTTCTTTCTGTTCGCGCAACTGCCAAACCTGACGTTCCAGCAAAGACACCGCTTTGCCAGATGCCGGATGCGGAATGCTTAATTTATCCAGTAAATTCGGAAACACATGAAAGAATTCAGGGTTGTGTGCCAAATAGTCAGCTACGTGTTCAGCGTGAATTTCATCGCGATCAATCACCGACCACCTCGCCTGTTAATTCCGCTTCAAATACCGTGGCCACCGGGCCAGTCATCCATAAAGGAGCTTGTGCTTCGCCTGTCCAGTGAATCAACAAATCGCCACCAGGCAAACTAACGGTAACCGAATCGTCTACCTTGCCCCATAAGCGCATCACCGCCATCGCTGCACACGCGCCCGTGCCACAAGCTTGGGTTTCGCCCGCGCCGCGTTCAAACACACGCAATTTTATTTGTTGAGGCGAGATGACTTGAGCAAATCCCACATTCACCCGTTCAGCAAAACGCGCATGCGATTCTAATGCCGCGCCCAAAGACTCAACTGGCGCAGTCGTAATATTCTCTACCGCCAACACCGCATGCGGATTACCCATCGACACCGCACCAATGCACCAGGCCTGGTTGAGGGCTTCGATTTCGTATTGCTCGGCTTGCGCTGGCGCATCAAACGGTAAGGCTTGGGGTGCAAACTTAGGCACGCCCATATTCACACGCACTTGGCCATCGTCCTCCAAATACAACACAATTAAACCCGACGCGGTTTCGACCGGAATTTCGCGTTTTTGGGTTAAGCCTTTATCAAACACAAAACGCGCAAAACAACGCGCACCATTGCCGCACTGCTGAACTTCTGACCCGTCCGCATTAAAAATCCGATAACGGAAATCAGCCTGATCATTGCTGGACTTTTCCACCACCAACAACTGATCAAAGCCCACACCCGTATGGCGATTCGCCCAAGCTTTAACTTGTTTCGCGCTAAAAGTCATAGGCTGCGAAATGGCATCAATCACCATAAAATCGTTACCTAAACCATGCATTTTTGTAAAACGTAAACCCATGCAATATTCCTAAAACCACCAGGCTAGGTGCTTGAACCACCCCAAAGCCTAATGAATATATTAAAAGAGACAGACAAATTATAAACCACTTACCAGCAATCAAGTGGACTTACTAAGTTAACCCGCCCAGTTAAATAAACGACCAACTTATATCAACAATAGTTCAATACTGAAAACAAGATTTTCAATATCCTATCATCCGTAATTCATCTAGTAACGTCCGTTTTATTAATGTACTATCCTTAAAAGCAAGTTTAACTATGACCGTAAATTTTTAAAAATCATAGAAGCTATCTAAATCTAATTGGGGAGTTCGCTTCCTTTCTTTGAAATGTTAAATGGAAAAACAAGTTTGGAAACAATTCTCAACCCTCCATTACCGATAGCCCTTGAAGAGTTTTATACGTTATTGCTCTCCGTATCTGGAGTTCTGTTCGGTATCGCTTTTGCTGCTATGCTATTCGTTTTGCAAAGCGGGTTTTCGTCGTTCAAATTCTCACGAAGAATGTTTTTGGAACTATATTTACACTTTGGACGCCAATTGCTCTACTCTTTAGCGTATCTGACAGCCGCACCTTTTTTAGTATTATTCTTTTCAGATAGTTTTGCGATGATTTCCTGGCTATACGCTTTGTTCTTTTTATATTTCTTGAGGGCCACATTGGATTATGCCAAACAAGAGGGGTATATATTAACCATACATTCCAATAAGCCTGTGCCCGGACATTATGGACCAATACGCACCTATTTCAGGTATATAGCCAATCGTGGCGCACTGAAGAACACCTTGTTTTTGCTTCCAGTCATTTTGTTTCTTGTATATCCCTACGCTATATCTATCATTGAAACTGGTTCGCTATACCTTACAAAGACCGCCATCTTTTATAGTTGCCTCATACCACTACTTTACACTCTTTATAAAATCACAAAATTTATCCCAGAGTTCTTTGTTTATACAGGAATGGAGATGTCTGCAAGATCACAAAATTATTCAGAAGAACAATCCGATGAACAAAAGCGGCAAAATATCATAGAAAAACAAGCGTTAAGTAAATTTCTAACTAATCATGGTGTTAGTGAGCTGAATGTCGCAACCCCGCGTCATTTTATTGATGGCGATATTTCTGTGAACTTTCTGGATAAACAAGATAATGACGAAGCACATTTTAATGTAAATGTGAATGTTTCTAATGTCACCCCCGAGCAAGTTCGAAGCAATGTATTAGAGTATGCACACGCCCTTGCAAAGCGATTGCATGAATCTAAAGTTTCAATTAATACCTTTGTGTTGTCATTTCATATTCGTATTGGTAACCAATCATCAAGAAATATTTTCTTACGAGTCTCTCGCAATGAGCTGGATAAGATATTTGCCATTGGAAAAGATCGTCCAGAGGATATGGCTAAATTAAAAAATGTATTGTTCGATGAGCTGTTTAGATAAAAAATCTTCCAATCCTTTCCCATTCTTACACGCCTATTCTGCAAATTTGAACACATTATTTTCACTATGGCTGGTTTAGCAGGCTGCGTGCTTTTGCTTTATAATGCTAGGCTTTACTTGTTATTGATTTAAGGAATGCGATTAGCATGATGACGCCAAAAGAAATCGTTCACGAACTCGACAAACACATTATTGGCCAGGCTGACGCTAAGCGTGCGGTCGCGGTAGCCTTGCGTAACCGTTGGCGCAGAATGCAGTTAAGTAGCGATTTGCGCCCGGAAGTCACTCCAAAAAATATTTTAATGATTGGTCCAACCGGTGTGGGTAAAACTGAAATTGCGCGCCGTTTGGCTAAATTGGCGAACGCGCCGTTTATCAAAATCGAAGCCACTAAATTTACTGAGGTGGGTTATGTTGGGCGCGATGTTGATTCGATTATTCGTGACTTGGTGGATAACGCGGTCAAAATCCAGCGTGATTTAGCGATTAAAAATGTGAAGAACCGCGCTGAAGATGCGGCTGAAAACCGAATTTTAGACATTCTATTGCCGCCGGCTCGTGGTCGCGAGGAAGATAGTCACGAAGCTATGTCGGAAACGCGTCAGAAGTTCCGTAAAAAATTACGCGAAGGCGATTTGGACGATAAAGAAATTGAAATTGATATTTTGATGGCGCCTGCGCATGTCGAGATTATGACGCCGCCCGGCATGGAAGACATGACGTCACAATTGCAAGATATGTTTGAATCTTTGGGTTCAAGCAAAAAACAGAAACGCAAATTGCCGATTAAAAAAGCTTTCAAACTGTTAACCGAAGAAGAAGCTCACAAGTTGATTAATGACGACGACCTCAAAAGCCAAGCGGTCGAAAACGTTGAGCAAAACGGCATTGTGTTTTTGGATGAAATCGACAAGGTGGCGAAACGTTCTGATTCGAGTGGTGGCGATGTGTCGCGCGAAGGCGTACAGCGTGATTTGTTGCCATTGATCGAAGGCAGCACCATCTCGACCAAATACGGCATGATCAAAACCGATCATATCTTGTTTATCGCCTCGGGCGCGTTCCACGTTACCAAGCCGTCGGATTTAATTGCCGAGCTTCAGGGGCGTTTGCCAATTCGTGTTGAGCTCAAGTCTTTACGCGTTGAGGACTTTAAGCGAATTCTGACTGAACCTAAAGCGGCTTTAACCACCCAAGCGACGGCTTTAATGCAAACCGAGGGTGTGGAAGTGAAATTCACCGAAGATGGTATTCAACGCTTGGCGGAAATTGCCTATCAGGTGAATGAAAGTACAGAAAACATTGGTGCACGTCGTTTACACACCGTAATGGAGCGTTTGTTAGAAGAGGTGTCTTATAACGCACCCGATCAAGCGGGTCAGACCGTGCTCGTGGATGGCGCTTTTGTAGACGAGCGCTTAGGCGAGCTGGCGAAAGACCAGGATTTGTCGCAATATATTTTATAAAATCCGGCGAGTGAATACATTTCCCTCGCCCATAATTTAAAAGTTTGAACGCCTTTATGCCTAACCCGACCGATATTAAGCTGCATCAAAAATCACGCAAACTGGCCGTGAGTTTTGATGATGGCAAAGCGTTTGAATACACTTGCGAATTTCTGCGTGTGTATTCTCAGTCTGCCGAAGTGACCGGCCATGCACCCGGCCAGGAAGTGCTGCAGGTTGGGAAACAGGATGTGAATATTAAGGCGATTAGCCCGGTAGGCAACTACGCCGTAAGATTGCATTTTAGCGATGGCCACGACAGCGGTTTATACACCTGGGAGCGTTTATACGACCTGGGCGAACATTACCAATCTTACTGGGTCGCTTATTTACGCCAATTAATGCGGGCGGGTCACGACCATCCCGAGCTGACCAAACTCAAACAGGAGTCCGGCAAATGAAGTCATCCAAACAGGATCAAACCATCGATTTCGGCTTTAGCGAAGTGCCACTCAATGAGAAGGTTAAAAAAGTAAAAGGCGTATTTGATTCCGTCGCGCAGAAATACGATGTAATGAACGATGTGATGTCTTTAGGCATTCACCGTTTGTGGAAACGTCAAACTATTGAACTCAGTGGTGTGCGTGCCGGCATGAAAGTGTTAGATTTAGCAGGCGGTACCGGCGATTTAACCAAGGCTTTTGCTAAACGCGTGGGTGCAAATGGCAAAGTTATTTTGGCGGACATTAACGAAAGCATGGTGCGCGTAGGGCGTGATCGTTTGTTAGACGAAGGCATTGGCGCGCAGGTGGACTATACCATCGCAAATGCCGAAGCCTTGGCCTTCCCGGACAACACGTTTGATGTGGTGACGATGGCGTTTGGTTTGCGTAACGTGACGCATAAAGACAAGGCGTTAGCCGAAATCGCGCGCGTGTTAAAACCCGGCGGTCAGGCGATGATCTTAGAGTTCTCTAAAGTACATCAACCTTTGTTATCTAAAGTTTACGATTTCTACTCGTTTAATATTCTGCCCAAAATGGGCAAATTGATTGCCAACGATGAAGCCAGTTATCAATATTTGGCCGAGTCGATTCGCATGCACCCGGATCAAGAAACCTTAAAGGGCATGATGCTGGAAGCCGGATTTGATAAGGCGGAATACATCAATATGAACGAAGGTATTGTCGCGCTCCACCGAGGTTGGAAGTTCTAATGGCTTCTCGTGATTGGGAAGAAGATTTAGCCCAGTTGATTGGCGATCCGTTGGCCTTTCAAGTGGGTTACCGGGTGCGTGAATTCAAAGATCAAACCCGTCATATCAAGCTTGATGCCCAACAAATGTTAAGCGAATACCTGCAATACGAATTAGATTTACTGCCCTCTTCTTCGCAAGTTAACACGTTTAACCAACATGTTGATCTGCTCGATAGCCGTTTGGCCGATCTAGAAACGCGGCTGAATAAGCTTATCCAATCCTAAATTCAACAGCAAAAGACCCTTATGAATCCATTTAAACAACTGTTTCGCCTCATCAAAATCAACCGTGTCATCACTCACTATCGTTTGGATCATATGGTGTTGGCGAACAGTAAATATCGCGCACTGATTTGGGTTAACCGTTTACTGTTTCCGTGGAACTGGCGACCAACCAACAAAGCGGATCGCGGGGTACGTTTGCGTTTAGCTTTAGAAGAACTCGGACCGATTTTTATCAAGCTTGGACAAGCTTTATCAACACGTAAAGATTTGCTGCCAGAAGACTTATCGGTTGAACTGACTAAACTGCAAGATGATTGCCCACCATTTGATGAAGATCACTCACGCCGTATTATTGAAAAAGCTTTAAAGCGTCCTATTAACGAAGCCTTCTCTCAATTTGAGGCCACGCCTATGGCCTCCGCTTCGATGGCGCAAGTGCATGGCGCGACGCTGCCAACCGGTGAAGATGTCGTAATTAAAGTGGTGCGCCCGAATATCAAACCCGTGATTCAGCAAGACGTGTCGATTATGTATAGCTTGGCGCGCCTATTAGAGTTAGCGGTTAAAGAAAGCCGACGTTTGCATCCAGTCGAAGTGGTCGGTGAGTTTGAAAAAACCATTTTAGATGAAATGGATATGATGCGCGAAGCCGCCAATGCCGCGCAATTAAAACGTAACTTCGAAAACTCGGATTTGCTGTATGTCCCCGAGATTTATTGGTCGCATACCAACGAAAACGTCATGACGATGGAGCGCATTTACGGTATTCGAATTTCTGAAACCGAAAAGCTAATCGAGGCTGGTATCGACTTAACTGATTTATCGGCTAAGGGTGTCACCATCTTTTTCACTCAGGTGTTTAAACATAACTTTTTCCATGCCGACATGCATCCGGGCAACATTTTTGTATTGCCCGACGGGCGTTATGCCGCGATCGACTTTGGCATTATGGGTACGCTTACGCCGGAAGATCAGCGCTATTTAGCCGAAAACTTTTTGGCGTTTTTTAATCGCGACTATTTGCGTGTGTCGGAACTGCATATTGAATCGGCTTGGGTGCCACGCGATACACGTGTTAACGAGTTGGAGTCGGCCATACGCGCGGTATGTGAACCGATTTGGGATCGCCCGTTAAAAGACATTTCGTTTGGTTTGTTCTTAATGCGTTTATTCCAAACCGCGCGTCGTTTTGGCATGGAAGTGCAGCCGCAATTGGTGTTGTTACAAAAAACGCTGCTCAATATTGAAGGCCTAGGGCGTCAGCTAGATGACGAGTTAGATTTATGGGACACGGCTAAACCCTTTTTAGAGGATTGGATGCAAGAGCGCGTAGGCCTGAAAAGCTTAATTAAAAACACCAAACGCAACCTGCCTTTCTGGATTGAAAATGCACCGCAAATACCAGGCCTGGTGCATTCGGTATTAAACAAAGCCGCGCATGGTCAGTTGGAGTTACATTCCGGCCAGTTATCTCGCTTAGAGAAAGCTTTAGAAAACCAAGCCAATCAGCAACGCCAACGTGGCATTGCGCTCGCTTTAATTGGCGGGGCGTTATATTTAGAGTTTCAAACCTGGGGATGGGATTGGGCGATTTGGGTGCAAGCCGGTTTGGTAGCGATTGCGGCTTATTTGATCGTTAAGAAATAACGCCTGTTTTTTAAGATTGCATTAACGGGTGTCGGCTTCGATTAAAACCGGCATCACAGTTTTAATATCTTTATCCCGATCTAATTTACGCAATATCGCATCATAATCCAGCGTCGAACCGACTTGGGCATTCACATCAAACACCGCCGTAAAACGATTCGGTAAGCCCGAAATTAACTTAAAGCCATAACGTTGCGCCATGCGATGAATATCGGGTTCTCGATGGGTTATGATCATAAACAAGCCATTGATAACCGCAAATCGGTTTTGAACTTGCAGCACCGGAAAGAACTCAACACCGGCTCGCTGAATGGGTGCGCAGGTTTGAAATGACTTTGGGTCACTTAATGATTGTTGTGGGTAGTCATACACATGCCAAATACCGACTTGTGTGAGTGGGTTGAGTGCCGCTTGATACTGCATACTCGCGGCATATTGCGGACTGGTCACATAGCCTTTACCGGCTAACTGCGCCACTAACTCACAAGCTGACCAGGCCTGGTGGCTCATCAAACTTAAGCCCGCCAGCACACCAAACTGTTTAAAATTCATACTGCATCTTAGCCCAAAACTGACGGCCAGTACCCGGGTAGTCGGCCTGATAGGCGGCGAGGTATTTATCTGCACCGGCTAAGTCAGATAGAGTGCCGTTTATTGGCGAAGCGTAGCGCTGATCGGTATCGGCTAAATTCTCCACGCCCAATCTAAAAATTAAGCCCTTAAACGTCTCACTAGCATAAGAAGCCGTCAAATTCGTCACACTATAGGGTTTCAGGTTTTCCCGACCATCATAGGGTTCACGGAAACGTTCGCCGATATATTTCGACCAAACCGTCATTCTCCATTGCGAGTTAAGCTCATAATTTAAACCGAGTGCCGCCATTCGATCCGTCGAACCGACTAAACGCACGTCATTATCAACATCTTTGGTATCTAGCCAACTCGCGTTCGCAAAACCAATTAAGTCTTGTGCCAAATTAAATTCGGTATCCCATTCGACGCCTTTTGAGATCACATTTTTGAAAGGTTCAGCACTATAGTCTCCATCGAAATAACCGAAGTAAACACTACCTCTTGGCATGTTGTTATAGTCAGAATAAAATCCTGTAAATCTATGCGTTTGCTTTAAGCCTTGAAAAATATAGCCTAGTTCATAATGGTCGGTTTCGCTAACATAAGGTTTGGGATTAGGCGCTCCCCCTACATCCGTCACTTGACCAATTGGCGGTGTAATCAATGAGCGGCTGAACTGGGCTTTAATGATGTGTTGATCGGTTAAACGCCAAACGCCTGCAATTTTAGGAGTGATATTTAGCTCTTCAAGCTTTTCAAATGGGTTGGTTTGAGGATCAGCTTCTGTGCGATCCTGGTAGCCTATAAACGCTTTTTGGGCACGAACACCAGTGGTCAAAGTAAACTGATCATTCGGACGCCATTCGTCCTGCACATAAACAGCAAACACCAGGCGTAAATCACCCTCTGAACCTTGTTCTAGATCTTTTTGTATGTCATCGTCAGGATTCTCATTACCAAGAATCGAGTCTGAAGTTAACTTAATGATTTCGACTCGCTCAACATCCGCGCCCAATAAGGCACGATGCTGCGAATTTGCATCGTATACCAAATGACCCGATAAATTCAGCACACGCTCGGTTAAATAGCTTTCAATCGGGCTTTGATGGGCTAAAAAACCAACGTCAGGGTCTGGTTGCATAAAACTGATATCTTCAGAAGTATAAAGTGTTTTAAGCTGATAATTTTTTTGCTGCGCACCTAGATGCCATTCATAATTCCAACCAGGAGTCAGATCGCTGGATTGACGTACGCCCAGCAACATATCGCGATAACGCTGGTTGTAATCTTGAGTTTCTTTAGGTAAAAACTCAATAAAACCAAAGTAATCACCGGTTTGATATTCCTGCGTTTGCCAATAAAATTCAGTGTCGTTATGAGAAAGGTTCACTAACAGGTTACGAAAAGCTTTGCGGTCGTTCACCAGGCCTGGTGCTTGTGAGTAGCTTGCTAAATCAAGAGCTCCACCAGCTATCAGAGGGTCAGCCTCGGTTAACACATCCCCTTCTACTCTACGACCACTTTTGTCTTGCTGCCATTGCGAAAAGCTTAATGAAAGCTGACTTTGTTTTGACCCAGACTCAAACTGTTCGCTCGCACTAACATGATTGTAAGCACGGCTGCCAACACCAACTGAAAAATGGCGATCCTTTTTTGAAATAACATTCACCACACCCGAATAAGCAAAGTCACCATGCAAGACCGAAGCCGCGCCGCGAATGACCTCAATACGCTCGACCTGCTCGATCGGCATATGCAAAATGCCTTCGCTATAACCGGCCGAACTGTTGACCATGTTGACATTGTCTAGCATCAACTTAACCGTGCCACCAGAATAAGGCGTGCCTAACCCCCGCATAACCAAAACCGACTGGCCCAAGTGATTGGGCTGAACCTCAATCGAGGTCGTCATAGACAAGGCGTCTTTTACCGTTCGCACCCCATAACGCATTAACTCCGTGCCACGTAACACGCTAATTGAACCCGGTACATAGTCCGCATTCACTTTGGTGCGTGTCACCAATTCGGTTTGCGCATTCAATAACGCCATTAACTCTTGGTAGGCTTGTTCATCAGAATCGTTTGCATGAAGCTGGAAAGGTAGAATTGCAACAGAAAGACTTAAGGTGATTAATCGATATTTAAGCATAGAAAGTTCAATATATTATTTTTAGTAAGGTCATTCTATATTAACGTAACGATTTTTCCCAGATGACATGATTATGGCCGCGTTTTGCCGCATCCAATAAGTCTAATAACGGTTGTGCACGGTGCGCCAAACTCACTGAATCGTCATCCCAACTATCCCCAGATTGAGCGGATGGATTAAGCACGGCCTCACTTAACTTACTTGACGCTTGCTCAACTTCTTCTTCGGTTAGGGCACCCGGCACACTTCCACTATGCCCCATTAGGCCAATTAACTTAAGTGCCACATGATCAAACATGCTGACATCGGCATGATTTTTAGTTTGAAATACGATCATTTTAAACTCCTGTTTTAAGTCTTCAGTATGCCATAACTCAATCAAGACACCTTAAATTTATAAGCAAACTAAGAAGCTTTTGATTAACGCCACCATTGGCCAAAACGAGACTATAAAACAAAACCCTTAATTTGGGTCGGTTGATTAAATTATAGATAGGTATATGATTAATAGTGAAGTTTTCATTCGAATTCCGTTCAGGAGGTCACCATGAAGTTCAATCAAGCCATTCTAGTTATTGGTAACTTAAGCCGTTTAACCGCTTACCGGGTTACACAGGCACCCGCCATTGATCGACACGAAACCAACCAAACAAGTCACACCCGAAACCAGGGCACACCTAAAACAACCACTCAACTGCATCTCATTAAAGAAATCGATTACAGCGAAGCTCGCCAAAAAACCAGTGAACTACTGAGTGACCAAGCCGGAAACTTTAATAACGCCAGTGGTGAAAACCATAACCTAGAAACCGAAATGTCCAAACGCGGCCTAAATAAAATCAGTGAGGATATTAAGGAACTGATTAACTCTGAATCACCCGATAGCTGGTATTTAGCCTTTCCCAAACAAACCCATCAGCAGTTAGTGAGTTCACTGCTACCACTAACCCAGTCAACTTTAAAAAAGTCTTTACCCTTGGATTTAACAAAGACTGATAAAGAAAAACTTCTTACCCATTTTGATTAACTTAAACACTAAATTTTAGACAATAAAAAAGCCCGTACAAGACGGGCTTTTTTGGATATATGGTGGCTACACCGGGATTCGAACCTGGGACCCCATCATTATGAGTGATGTGCTCTAACCAACTGAGCTATGTAGCCGAAAGATGCGCGTATTATAAGGAAGTTTCAGATTTTGTCAAAACTTTTATGCGGGTGACGAGCGTTTGCTTGCCACCAGGCCTGGTGATCTTGGTTATACGTTAAAACGGAAGTGCATAACATCGCCATCTTGCACGATATATTCTTTGCCTTCTAGGCGTAACTTGCCGGCTTCTTTTGCACCTTGTTCACCGTTGTATTTGACAAAGTCTTCATAAGCGGTCACTTCGGCACGAATAAAACCTTTTTCGAAATCGGTATGGATCACACCAGCCGCCTGAGGTGCGGTTGCGCCAACTTTAACCGTCCAGGCGCGTACCTCCTTCACACCGGCGGTAAAGTAGGTCTGCAGGCCTAATAGGCTGTAACCTGCGCGAATTACGCGGTTCAAACCAGGTTCGTCTAAGCCCATGCCTTGCAAGAAGTCCATTTTGTCTTCGTCATCCAGCTCGGCAATTTCAGATTCAATCGCAGCGCATACCGGCACCACTACCGCACCTTGCTCTTCGGCTATCTTGCGCACTGCGTCTAAATAAGGGTTGTTTTCGAATCCGTCTTCATTCACGTTGGCAATGTACATCATGGGTTTGATGGTTAATAGGTGTAAATCATAAAGTTCGGCTTGCTCGTCTTTGGTTAAATCGACATTACGAACTAATTTACCTTCCGCGATTTCAGCCGATACTTTCTCCAACACAGCCAAACGTGCTACAGCCTCTTTGTTACCACTTTTGGCCACACGCTGGACTTTTTGAATCGCTTTATCAATCGACTCCATGTCGGCCAAGACTAATTCCGTATTGATGATATCGATATCCGATAACGGATCCACTTTGCCCGCAACGTGCACGATATCATCGTTTTCAAAACAACGTACCACTTGGGTGATGGCGTCGGTCTCACGAATGTTCGCTAGAAACTTGTTTCCTAAACCTTCACCTTTTGAAGCGCCTTCCACCAGGCCTGCAATATCGACAAATTCCATGGTTGCAGATAAAACACGCTCTGGCTTCACAATGTCGGCCAGCTTGTCTTGACGTGGATCTGGCACAGGTACGATGCCAACGTTAGGTTCGATAGTACAAAATGGGTAGTTAGCCGCATCAATACCTGCATTGGTTAAGGCATTAAATAATGTGGATTTACCCACGTTTGGTAAACCTACAATGCCGCATTTAATTCCCATCGAACACTCCTTAAAATTTGTTAACTGCGCGTATGAAGTTGATTCATCGCTTTGGCAAAATCACCCGCTAAAATATCGGGCAACACCCTTGAGGCATCATAGATAGCGTCATCTATTTTTTCGCGCTCAATTTTAGACGGGGATTTTAATACATAATTGACGACTTGATGTCGATCGCCAGGGTGATCAATTCCTAAACGTAAGCGATGGAACCCAGGGCCACCTAAGGCGGCTATTGTATCTCGCAGCCCGTTATGACCACCATGCCCACCCGCGGTTTTAAGTTTTGCGACGCCAACCGGTAAATCGAGCTCGTCATGCGCGACTAAAACTTGGTCAATAGATAGACGATAAAACTTAGCGAGGGCTTGAATAGACTGACCTGAACGGTTCATAAAGGTCATAGGCTTGAGCAACCAGGCCTGGTGACCATTTAAATCAATCTTGGCCACCTCACCTAGAAATTTGGTTTCTGGACGAAACACCACATTTTGTTGACGGGCTATTTCCTCCACAAACCAAAAACCAGCGTTATGTCGGGTCTGGTCATATTGTTCGCCCGGATTTCCCAGACCGACAATGAGTTGAACAGAGGACATAAACGCTGGTTCCTAGAGGTTAGGTTCGTGTGAACCGTTTAATTAACCTTTGATTCTAACTTTACCAATACCGACAACGGCTTGGTCGTAGTCTGTGTTGCCATGTAACAAGGCTACGACTTCAACACCTTTTGGCAATTGAAGGTCAGACAAACGTAGGTTAGCACCCGCTTCCATTCCAGATACATCGATTTCGATGGCTTTAGGAAGATTTTTAGCCGTACAACGAATTTCTACCGTCTTCTGGAAGAAAGTCATCAAGCCACCTAGCTTAACGCCTGGTGCTTTTGATGCGCCAGCAAACTTGATTGGCACACGCTTAGTCACACGAGTCTTATCGGTTACACGCTGTAAATCCAAGTGCATAACATCAGCACGCGCCGGATGTCTTTGCATGTCTTTGATGATGACCTTTTCTTTGCTGCCACCTTGTACATCAACCGTAAGCACGGTGTTATACACATCAATATTTTCCAAGGCTTTTTTTACAAACTTGCCTTCAAAGGTGACCGATACGGCGTCTTTTTCAGAACCATAAATAATGGCCGGTACTTTGCCCGCATGACGAAGGCGGCGGCTCGCACCTTTCCCCTCAGTCGAGCGGACTTCTGCTGTCCATACTTCACTCATAGTGATTACTCCGTTAACAGGGTTTCAACCCCAATTCAATAAGCCTTTAACCGCGACCAGATAAAGGAAAGCGTGCATTATACTGATTTCGCACCTATTTTCCAATCTAAATTAACAAACAAAAAAGCCGATAAGCACCAGGCCTGGTACTTATCGGCTTTTAAAACAAACTTAGTTAACGTTTAGATTTCAGGCATTAAAGCCGTAACCGACTCTTCGTTGTTCACACGGCGAATGGTTTCACCTAACATTGAGGCAATAGACACTTGACGAATTTTATCACAAGCCATCGCTTCAGCTGAGCGCGGAATCGTATCCGTCACAACTAACTCTTTCAAAGCCGACTTTCGAATATTTTCTACCGCCGGACCTGATAAAACTGCGTGAGTAGCATAAGCAGTTACACTTTTCGCACCGTTCTCGATCAAAGCCGCGGCGGCTTTACATAGAGTACCCGCGGTATCGACCATATCATCAACTACGATACAATCGCGACCTTTGACTTCACCGATCACATGCATAACTTGAGAAACATTGGCTTTAGGACGACGTTTGTCAATAATCGCTAGATCGGCATTTAAGGCTTTCGCCACTGCTCGAGCACGCACCACACCGCCAACATCAGGCGAAACCACGGTTACATTACTCACGTCCAACTCTTTCAGCATATCTTCAACCAAGACGGGCGAAGCGTAGATATTATCCACAGGAATATCAAAGAAACCTTGAATCTGATCAGAGTGCAAATCCACTGTAATAACACGGTCAGCACCCGCCAAGGTAATCATATCCGCCGCTAAACGTGCGGTAATTGGGACTCGTGCAGAATGAGGACGACGATCTTGGCGAGCAAAACCATAATACGGCACAACAGCCGTAATGCGTTTGGCTGAAGCTCGCTTAAGTGCGTCAATCATCACCAACATTTCCATCAGGTTGACAGCCGGTTCTGGCGTACAAGTCGGCTGCAAGACATATACGTCTCTACCACGGACAGATTCGGTAATCTCGACCATGATTTCGCCATCGCTAAACCGGCCGACATTTGCTTTACCCAAGGGTTGATCTAAATAGAGGGAGATGTTCTCTGCAAGAGTGACATTTGCATTTCCCGCAAATATCATGACATTTTTGTTAGCCATTAATGGCGGCTCCTGTCGAGGATAAACTGAATTTGGGGAATAAGGATGAGATGGCTGGGCCGGAAGGATTCGAACCTTCGCATGACGGGATCAAAACCCGCTGCCTTACCGCTTGGCTACGGCCCAAAAGATCTCTGTCGTAAGACAGGTGCGTATTATCCATTGATTAAGGAAAAGATCAAGTAAAAGTTGAGGTTTTTTTGAAATTTTATACGCTGAATCTTCATTCATTCTCACCTTGGTATAGAACTTAATCGAGTTGATAAATCCGATCGTCCTATTTAGGCTTCACTATACAATGAGGCCTGGCTAAGGACAAGCTTTCAAAATCAATCACTTAGTTTTTAGTTCTTGCATTAAATTCGGCAGCACCGGATTATCGGGGAATTGCTTATGATGTTTTTGCCATAAGTTTTGGGCCTGGTCGTATTTTTTTAGCGCCCACTTAATTTTGATCATGTGTATCAGCACTTCGTCATTTTGATTAAGCGACCAGGCTTGCTCTATGTATTTTTCAGCCTCCACGTAGCGTCGCTCTTTATAAGCTAACCAAGCTAAGCTGTCGATAATATGAAAGCTATTGGGGGCAAGCTCTAAAGCTTTGTTTAACAAGCGCTCCGCTTCACCCAATTGGCGATTTTGTTCTACATAATAAAAACCTAGTGCGTTTAACGCATCTGGCTCGTTTGGATGATCCTTTAGAATGCCTTTAATAATGTCTTCATATTCATCATACGCCCCCAGCTCATAGAGTGCCATGGCTAAAGAATAGCTCATAGTTAGCTGATCAACCGATAATTCTAAAGCTAACCGATATTGATCCGCCGCACTGGCCCATTCGCCAGACTGCCCATAAAAAATACCGCGGGCGCGCAATATTTTGACTTGCTCTTGATCATCCGCCGGTTGCAACTGATCCAAATATTGCAATACCGCATCAAGACCTTGCGTTTCAAACAATATTTGTGAAATGAGCAAGTTCGCATCCAGCTGATAATTAGGGTGCACGACACGCTCTAATTGTGAACGCGCTTGAGCATAATCACCTTGGCTTTTAGCGATTACACCGAGATAGTAATAACTGACATCTCTGTAACCTTCGACTTTTAATAGTTTTTCCAATTGTTTTTTTGCAACACCTAAATCCCCCTGCTCCAACTCCAGCAAGGCAAGTGAAAGCTTGGACGTATAAGCTTTGGGATTCGCCGCAACAATCCGACTATAACGCTGCTTGGCTTGACTATAAAGCGAAGCTTTGGCTTCTAAACGTGCATAACGTTCCTGCATCATCCAATCTTTTGAATGGGATTGAACGTAACTTTCTAACTTGGTTAACCCGCGCTGGATTAAATCGTTTTCTACATACAAGTTCGCCAACGCATAATAAACTTCCGCAGGTGCTTGGTGTCGTTCAATAACCGCTTCGAGCATATCAACGGCTAACTCTACGCGGCCATATTGATCAGCCGCATAACCGTAAGCGTAACCAGCCGCCCATTCTTGAGGGTAAAGTTCGTAAAGCGCTTTAAAGAAATCCAAACCGGTATCAGTCGGGGTGGATTGCACCACTTGGGCGGCGGCATTTTTTAGGTCATCTTCTAGGCTAAGCTCGGATCTTGTTCGATAAGATTGCCAATAATCTAATGCCTCCGTTAACTTGCCCTGTCTTAGTGACATGATGTAACCCACCCTCCAAGGAGTGGCATCTTCCGGGTTCATTTCACGCCACAAACGCGCGCTTTTATCAATACCTTCTGCGTAAAATGCACTCATTGCCAACTGAAAAGCGCGTTCAATTAGGACAGGGTCACGCGTATTTTCAGCCACTTCATAAATCAGGTTATATGCACTGAGTAAATCGCCTTTTTGTGCAAACATTTCCCCCATCATAATTTCAAACATCGTGGAGGGTTCAAGCTTGATTTTAGGTGTTTTATTGACGGAAGAGTTTGATGAAACGGCATGGTCTGCTGAGGTCGACTTGGTTTCCAATTGACTACAGCCAATTAGACCCAACACACAAGCGCCCAAAATTGCCCGGCTAATTACTATCACTAAACCACCTCAGCCAAATCGCCGTTCTGCTCTAGCCAAGCTTTACGATCTGGTGCACGTTTTTTAGCCAACATCATATCCATCATTGGATAAGCATGTTCGGCTTCAAGGGTTAATTGCACAAGACGACGGGTTTCCGGAGACATAGTGGTTTCTCTTAACTGAATTGGGTTCATTTCACCCAAGCCCTTAAAGCGTGTAACTTGTACTTTACCCGCTAGTTTCTCGGCCTGAATGCGATCCAATACCCCCTGACGCTCAGCCTCATCCAGCGCGTAAAATACATTTTTACCCACATCAATACGATACAAAGGCGGCATTGCGACATACACATGACCGTTCTCAACCAACGTTGGGAAGTGCCGTACAAATAGTGCACAAATAAGCGTTGCAATGTGTGCACCATCAGAATCAGCATCCGCCAAAATACAGATTTTGCCATAGCGTAAACTCGATAGGTCTTCTGACGCAGGATCGACACCAATCGCTACACTAATATCATGGACTTCTTGCGATGCTAAAATTTGATTAGAGTCCACTTCCCAGGTGTTTAAAATTTTACCTCTTAACGGCATAATCGCTTGAAAGCGCTTATTGCGGGCTTGCTTGGCCGAGCCACCAGCTGAATCACCCTCCACTAGAAACAATTCCGTTAAACTCAAATCCGTTTCGGTACAATCGGCCAACTTTCCTGGCAAGGCCGGACCAGATGTAATTTTCTTACGCGAGACTTGACGTGCTTTTTTATTACGAGCTTGAGCATTATTAATTGCCAATTCGGCAATTTTTTCAGCCACTTCAGTATGCTGATTAAGCCATAAGCTTAAAGCATCTTTAACGACACCAGAAATAAACGGTACGCATTCACGTGATGATAAACGTTCTTTTGTTTGGCCAGCAAACTGGGGATCACGCAACTTAGCAGACAGAACAAACGCGACATTTTGCCAAACATCATCCGGTGACAACTTAACACCACGTGGAATCAAATTACGAAACTCACAAAACTCACGCACTGCATCGGTGGTGCCTTGGCGTAAACCGTTTACGTGTGTGCCACCCTGTGGGGTTGGAATCAGGTTTACATAACTTTCGTTGAGCGCTTCATGCGGCTGTTCTAACCAAGCAATCGCCCAAGAAGCGGCTTCGTTTTCCGACGACTCCGTTCCTACAAAACCCTCTAACGGCAAACGCTCCAATCCTTCCAATGACTGGTTCAAATAGTCTCTTAAACCATCCTCGTAATACCAACTGGTTTGCTCCCCACTGACTTCATCTAAAAAGTTAACAGTTAAACCCGGACATAAAACCGCTTTGGCTCTTAATAAATGTTTGAGGCGGTTTAAAGCATATTTAGGTGTGTCAAAAAATGAAGCATCTGGCCAAAAACGCAATTTTGTACCACTATTTTTTTTTGCTACTTTACCGACGACCTTTAAAGGTTCAACCAATACACCATTTTCAAATGCAATCGCATGCTGCTCACCGTTACGTCTAATTTCAACTTCGACACGTTTAGACAGCGCATTTACAACCGATACACCTACGCCATGCAAACCGCCGGAAAACTGATAGGCTTTATTGGAAAACTTACCACCAGAGTGCAAGCGCGTTAAGATTACTTCAACGCCAGAAACACCTTCTTCTGGATGAATATCAACTGGCATGCCGCGGCCATTATCTTCCACACTGATCGAGCCATCTGCATAATGCGTTATATTGATTTCAGAAGCATGGCCAGCTAGGGCTTCATCGACACTGTTATCGATAACTTCTTGGGCTAAATGATTGGGGCGAGTGGTATCGGTATACATACCAGGGCGTTTACGGACAGGATCCAGTCCTGTTAAAACCTCAATTTCTGCCGAATTGTACGCTTGACTCACAAACTCTCCTTTAACTCAACCATCCACCAGGCCTGGTGATCCATTTATTCGTTTTTAAACAACCCATATTATTGGTGAGTCTCTACTTAAAGTAAAGCATTGTTAAAGCCTTACCCGTACAAAGCGTTTGAATAACGCATTTAAAAACCCTATTTTTTGCCTGAAAACCATAGAAATAAAATACGATGACGTTTATTATGACTATTTATATTGATAAATAAGAGACTGAATCCATGCCTAATCGCGACTATCACGACCATCGGTTAAACTACCAAATGGGTGAATTAAGTGACGATTTTTTAAACCACAACCCTTATGCGTTGTTTCAAGAATGGATGGATGAAGCGTTCGAAAATAAAGTCGCTGAACCTACCGCCATGACATTAGCCACAGTGGATGCCACTCAACAACCTCATGCGCGTGTAGTGCTTCTTAAAGCGTTTGATCGTGATGGCTTTGTGTTTTACACTCATTATGAAAGTGCGAAGGGACGTGAACTCATTACCTCTAAACGCGCCGCAATCAATTTTTTCTGGCCACAGCTAGAACGCCAGATTCGGATTGAAGGTTTGGTAGAAAAAATAAAACCAGAAGATTCGGACCGCTACTTTCACAGTCGCCCACTTGATAGTCAATTAAGTGCTTATATTTCTCGCCAAAGCCAAACAGTCGAAAATCGCCAAGTGCTGGAACAACGCCTGGAAAAAGCCAAAGCCGAATTTGCTGGTAAAACCGTGCCGCGCCCTCAAACCTGGGGTGGTTATCGCTTAGTCGCCAAACGTTTTGAGTTCTGGCAGGGTCGCCCCAACCGTTTACATGACCGTTTACAGTTCTCGATCCACCCGACCGATCCACAGGCCTGGTCATCTGTGAGACTGTCGCCATAAACTTTATGCCTAACATTCAACTTGATCCAAGTTGGTTAAAGTACTTGCAACCGGAGTTTGATAAAGCTTATATGCACAAACTTCGTGCTTTTCTGGTGGGCGAAAAGCAACTCGGCAAAACCATTCTACCAAAGTCGTCAGAATGGTTTAATGCGCTCAATAGCACGCCATTTGAGCAGGTTAAAGTGGTTATTCTTGGTCAAGATCCTTACCCCACGCCCGGCCATGCTCATGGCTTAAGTTTTTCCGTGTTGCCGGATGTTAAACCCTTACCTAAATCGCTGCTTAACATTAATAAGGAATTACTCAGCGATCTTAATATTGATAATTCAAGCTGCGGCTATTTAATGCCTTGGGCAAAACAAGGAGTTTTGTTGCTAAATGCGGTGTTAACGGTTGAAGCTAACCAGTCCAACTCGCACCAAAAACACGGCTGGGAAGTATTTACCGATGCTATTATTCATCAGCTTAACCAACACCGTTCCAACCTTGTGTTTATTTTATGGGGTGCTTATGCTCAAAAAAAAGGCGCCTTCATTGATGAAAGTCGACACCTAATTATTCGTAGCCCTCACCCCTCGCCTTTATCCGCCCACCGCGGTTTTTTTGGTAGCCGACCTTTTTCACAAACGAACACCTATCTTTTGCAACACAACCTAACCCCTATTAACTGGTCGCTTACCAAGGCGTAACCAGTTCTTTTTTCGACCATAATTCACCTAAGTGTAAACTCTATACTTCTTTACATACTGCTTTCGATAAGAGTATGATTGCAACAGTATTTTTTGGGGAAAAACCATTATGAAACAACCTGCTCACGCTTCGTTCTGGAGCCGTCTTAAAATAGCGAGTTTAATTCGTTTATTATTGATTTTAATGGTCTTTGCCGGTATTTTTTTCACCAGCGTATTTCTCTACTTAAAAAGTCAGTTACAGCAATTGGTTGATCAACAACTTATCAATGAACCCGACCTAGCGATTGATCCCACTCTTCAACATTTGTTAAACAGTCTAGATTTTTTCATTTTGGCTGTCCTGATTACAATGTCATTGTTTTTAGCCTTAATGGTCGCCACTCTGGTCGGTAAGATTGCACGACCGTTAGCCGCGATGCAAAAAGGCATCGAAGCCATTACGCACTCAAACGACTTTTCAAAACCTTTACCGGTCAGTTATCAAGATGAAATGGGCGCCGTGATTACCGCTTTTAATGGCTTAACTCAAAACCTAAAATCGGTATTTGATCAAACCAATACCAGCCTGTCGAAAGTAGCTAAAGGAGATTATAGTCAGCGCCTCAGCGTGAATGTAGGTGGCGATTTATTAGTATTCAAAAATTATGTAAATGATGCCATCTCAAGCCTAGAACGCACCATGCAATCACTCCAAACAATCGCGGGTGCGTTATCACAAGGTGAATTTGACCAGCGTATGGATCAGTCGGTAGAAGGCCAGTTACGCTTGGAAGTAGATGACGCCATGCAAAGCCTGGACGAGGTGGTTGAGCAAATTAACCAAGTTATGTCAGGTGTTTCTAAATGCCACTTAAGTGCCCGCATTGAAGTAGACGGTAAAGGCCAACTTGCCAAGTTAATCAATCACACAAACCAAGCTATGAATACACTTGAACAAGGCTTATCAGGTATTTTTGTGGCGATTGATGCTTTAGCAGAGGGCGATTTATCCCATCAAATCCAAGGCCAATTCAGTGGCGAAATGGAACGCTTAAAAACTCATTTAAACACCGCAATGACACAGCTTAACCAAGCCATGACTGGGGTTAAAAGTAGCACTCAAGCAATGGAAAATACGGTACACGATATTGTGTCTAGTAATCTATCTCTTGAGGAACGCACACGCCAGCAAGCCTTATCGGTTGAACACAGTGCACGAACACTAGAACAAATTACAATTTGTATCCAACAAGTGGCCGATCATGCTCGCCAAGCTAACCAATTAACCTTGCATGCCCGCGAACAAACCGAACAAGGTCGGAATGTTATGCAAGAATCCGTCGACAGCATGCATTCAATCCAGGACTCTAGCAAAAAAATAAACGACATTGTTAGCTTGATTGATAGCATTGCATTTCAAACTAATTTATTGGCGTTAAATGCATCAGTAGAGGCGGCAAGAGCGGGCGAACAAGGTCGCGGATTTGCGGTAGTCGCCAGTGAAGTACGACAACTAGCACAACGCTCGGCTGAAGCGTCTACCAATATTCGTCATTTGATAGAGCAAGTAGTACAACAGGTGAATCAAGGTGCGAATAAACTTGAGACCACTCAAGAAGCCTTCGAAGCCATTTTTCAAAGCATGCAAAGTGTGAATGATATAGTGAGCGAAATTGCAGTAAGCTCAGGAGAGCAAGCAGAAGGCATTGGACAAGTTAACCAATCGGTAAATCAATTGGACGAAGCGATTCAACAAAACGCGAGGATGGTACAGAACAATACCTCACTCGCGAATAATCTACAGAGTTTAGAGCAAAACTTACGCACCGAATCAGAACGCTTTACAACTGGCACACAACCTAGCTTAACGCATAAGCCATAAATTGAGGTGCTGATTATTTGCGGGTAAAGCCCGCATTAATCACGATATTGACACGTCGATTTTGGCCTTTCCCTTCTAGGGTTTCATTACTCGCCACTGGACGGTGTTCACCAAAACCAGCAACCGAAAAATAGTCGTTACGTAAGCCGGAGTTTCGATGTAACAACTGCATCACATTTTGCGCTCGCATGGTACTCAAAAACCAGTTATTTCGTAAAATTGAACCGTTTGGAATGGGGTCATTATCGGTATGCCCTTCTACCACCACCTCAACACGCCAATCCATACCATCTTGATCCGCCTCTTGAATAATACGTTGGCCTAGCTCAGTTTCATGCGCATTAAACACGGCAATGCCTGACAGCAAGGTAGACACTTGAGATAATTCTGCCGCCAAACCTGGTGACACTTCAAAGCCACCCCGCTCAAACGCTTCAGGATGTGAAATTGACAAAAAAATCCCCTGTGTATTGCGGTTGACATTAATGTATTGCAGATTATAGCTTTGCACCGCTTGGGACAAACTTAGATAACTTTGATCTAACTGATCATCTGTCCAGTTTTGAATGCGTGAGATTTCTGTATGATTGAGTGCCAACATCATAATAAAAAAAGTGATTAACAAGGTCACCACATCGGCGAAGGACAACAACCAGCCGTTGCGCGCTTTTAGAGAGGCCGCACTCACAGCTCAGGCTCCAAGATTGGAACCGGGTCAACCATTTGGGGTACCAGGTAGAGTTCGATGCGACGATTTTCGGCATCGTTTGGATTATTTGTAATTGGATGAAAACTGCCGTAACCAGCCATTGAATAAACACTCGGCTCTAAGTCAACACGAGCTTGCAAATATTGCATCAACTCGTAGGCACGGTGGGTACTAAGTTCGATATTGTCACGATAGCGTGCACCTGAGGCTAAAGGAATCGCATCCGTATGGCCTTCTACACTCATCGTAAAGGTTACCTCAAAACCCGCTTGCTCTATCATTTTGATCCAACGTTCATAGCGCTGATTAATGTGATCTAATTCCAACTCATCTAAAACACGTGAGAGTTCATTTAGATACGGAAAATAACGTGGATTAATATCGGCACGAGCCGGTTCAAATAAAGGGGCACTCTCAAACAGTTCAGGGTCAATCGTAATACGGATACCCTTTGAATAGGTATTTTCTACCTCCATCCAGGCCAAACTGTCACGGTGTTTGATTTCACGGACCTCATTATGCAGGCCAGTCATTATTTTTTGATAAGCACGTTTGGGCGGGATGGTTTCCATTTCTGAGATGGTCATAATCAACACAAAAAACGTTAACAACGCGGTAAACACGTCCGCAAAGGTCATCATCCATATGCGGTTACGTTTAAAAGAACTGATTTGAAGTTGTTCATGAGTAATCAGAGCAGAGTTAGGTTTTACCGACATCTCAGCCTCCTAAAGCTCATGACTAATGACGATTTTCAAGCCGTTCTTTAGTTTTCTCATTTACAAAACTGAGCATGCTTTCCATGACCAGCATCGGCGATTGTCCCAATTTCAAACCGACAACCCCACGGATAATAACTTCATTCTTGAGTGTTTCGGCTTCGGATAACACCTTTAACTTTCCGGCTATTGGAATATAAAAAAGATTTGCAAACAATACGCCATAAAAAGTAGTGACCAAGGCCAAACCCATGCCGGCTAACAACCCAGCCAACATATCTTCAGAGCCGCCTTCGTAAACATCGCCGCCAGCACCGCCAACGTGGGAAGTCATCATAATAATCAACCCCATCACGGTTCCCATCATACCGAAGGCGGGCGAATAAGATGCCATGTTATTAAATAACTCTTGGCATTGCATGTGCCGAAGCTGGGTGTTGTATTGACGGTTATTCACACTCGCGAGAAGTTGACTTTGATCTTGATAAACCATCATTTCAGTCAGCGAGAAACGCAGAAAATCATCGTCCACATTATCAATCTCACGCTCTAAGCTGAGCAATCCTTGTTTATGAGAAATGTGACTCAAACGTTCAACTTCATGAATGATATTATCAACCTTGCTAGGTTCCGACACCACCACCTTAACAAAACCACGAAACACACAGCCCAACATATTTAATGGGTAATTCACCAAGACAGCCGCCAGGGTTCCACCCAGTACCACCAACAAGCCTTGCCAGTTAAAAAACGAACCAATAATTTGACCACTATCTTTATCCACCATGCTTAACAGCACAATGATTAATCCAAATAACAAACCCAGAATAGTGGCTGACTTACTCATGATGAAACCTTATTTATCAGTTAAATGGGGTGTTTGATGGGATTGATACCAACTTCGTGCCGCTTGATTAATTTCTTCTACACTCATATTGGTTGTATCTAATGGCGGGCTGATATAAAGATCAATCACCCCCGCCGTTCGTATTAAGCTATTTTTAGGCCAAAACTGCCCAGCATTATGCGCAACCAAATAAACTGGCACGCCGGTTTCCTTAGCTAACATAGCCGCGCCCTTATTGATTTTTCCGGTAGTACCGCTTGGCACACGCGTGCCTTCGGGGAAAATTACCACCCAATCGTGCCGTTCTAATAATTGTGTACGCCCCTGGTCAATCAACTGCTTCAAAGCCTGTCTTCCGGCTTTACGATCAATCGCAATTGGCTTTAGCATCGCCATGGTCCAACCAAAAATAGGAATCTGTAGGATTTCTTTTTTCAAGACATAATTTTGACGTGGAAACACGCGCTGAATCGCGATAGTCTCCCAAGCGGATTCGTGATGCGACATAATAATACTGGGTGTGCTAGTATCAATATGTTCTTTTCCATGCACCCGATAAGTCAGACCACAGGTCACTTTTAACCACCAGAGCGTGAGTCCTGTCCAATTTTGCAAAAAAGCATAACGCACTCTAACCGGCGCTACCCATAAAAGCTGAGCTAGAATGCCAAAAACAAAAATCAAAAGCCCGCGCCCAATTTCAAACGCTAACGAACGTAATAACAACATGATTTTCAAGCTAACCACTCCTCAACGAATTCGTATAAGTTCGCATAAACAGGGACATTTTGCAAACATTTATCACCCGAGGCTAAACTACGTTCACCCTTACCGGTTCGAACTAAAAAAGGCTGTAAACCCAACATTTTGGCCGCCTGAATATCGGCTAAGCTATCACCTACCATCGGCATACCTTTTAAGGCACAGTCATAACGCAGCTCAATCGCGCGTAACATCCCGTCTAAAGGTTTACGACACACCGAACCGCAATCACTCAAATAAGGCGAATAATTCAACCAATCTACCCGACCACCATGTTCTTGCAGTAATTTTTGCATTTTCATATGCATTTGGCTTAGAGTGGCCCGATCATAATAACGGCGTTTAATGCCTGACTGATTGGTCGCTACTGCTACCGTCCAACCGGCTTTATTTAAACGCGCAATCGCTTCTAAACTGCCTGAGATAGGTTGCCACTCACCAGCCGATTTAATGAAGTTATCTGAATCTTCATTTATCACGCCATCCCGATCCAGCACAATAATTTTTGTCATGAGCGTCTGTTAGCTCCCATTATGTCTTTTTGTGTCTTATAAAAAACCACCAGGCCTGGTGGTTTCTTAGTAACTTGAATAATTCATATCGAATTACAAGCGCGATATATCAGCAACGGCCAAAAATAGCTGATGAATCTGGTTCAACATCGCTAGTCGGTTACGCTTTAAGGTTTCATCTTCGGCCATCACCATAACTTGATCAAAAAACTGATCGACCGGCTCGCGAATTTGTGCCAAGGTGGTTAACGCCTGGGTGTAGTTCCGATCGGCGATTTGCGAGCTAACTTGTTCACGCAAGGCTTCAATCGCCTGCCAAAGTTGAGTTTCAACGGCTTGTTCAAACAAGCTTGAGTCCACCTCTTGCGGCCATTCTCCTTCAATTTTGCGAAGGATATTCTGAATACGTTTGTTCGCGGCACTCAAGCTTTCAGCCTCAGGCAAGGCGGCAAACGCACGCACCGCATCGATACGTTTTGAAAAATCAATCGGATGTGCCGGACGGCATACACGCACAGCTTCAAATGCTTCGGCACTAATGCCTTGATCGGCATAATAGGCTTTTAGGCGACTGATAATGAAATCATAGATCGCATTCACCAACTCAGGCGACGACTCGACTTTAGGATGCAAGTTTAAACTGGCTTCAATTAAATACTGTAAATCTAGGTCCAGTTCTTTTTCGATCATAATTCGGATCAAACCCAATGCGGCACGACGCAAGGCAAACGGATCTTTGTCACCGGTAGGTAATTCACCAATGCCATAAATACCGGTAATGGTATCTAGTTTATCGGCAATGGCTAGTGTTTGCGCTAAGGCCGTGTCTGGCAAACCATCACCACCAAAGCGCGGCTTGTATTGTTGATCTAAACTGTCAGCCACATCCGCCTGCTCGTTTTGAGCTAACGCATAATAACGCCCCATCACGCCCTGCAACTCTGGAAATTCGCCCACCATCAAGGTCATTAAATCGCATTTTGATAAACGCGCCGCACGCTCAGCCAACTCACTCGCTACGCCCAATGGACGCGCAATTTTGACGGCCAAACTTTCTAAACGCTCAATTTTGTCATACAAGGTGCCCAGTTTTTGTTGAAAAACCACGGTTTTTAAGCTCGGTAGTAAGTCATCCAGCGGTTGTTTTCGATCTTGATTCCAGAAAAATTTAGCATCCGACAAACGCGGGCGAATCACACGTTCATTACCGGAAATAACAGACTGCGGATTAGTACTTTCAATATTACACACCGTAATAAACTTAGCTTGCAATTTGCCTTTAGGGTCCAATAAATGGAAGAATTTTTGATGGCCTTTCATCGCTGAAATCAAACATTCTGGAGGCACGCTCAAAAAGTCTTCATCAAATGAGCCCACTACGGCCGTTGGCCATTCGTTTAACGCCGTTACTTCTTCCAGTAAATCTTCATCAATCACCGCTTCACCACCGGACTGGCTGGCGATAGCCAATACTTGCTGGCGAATTACTGCTTGACGCTCGGCGAAGTCGGCTAAAACATAACCTTGCTTTTTGAGCACAGTTGAATAATCAGCCGGCGTATCAATTACAATCTCTTGTGGTGCATGGAAACGATGGCCGCGCGTAACGTTAGAAGCTGTTTTACCTAAAATAGTAGCGGGCACAACTTGCTCACCTAATAACATTAATACCCAATGTACCGGACGCACAAACTCAACATCCGAAGCACCCCAGCGCATACGTTTAGGAATCGGTAATTTAGCTAAAGAGCTTTCCACCAGGCCTGGTAATAGGTCGCCTGTTGTTTGACCTTTGACCGCCTGCTCATACACCATCCAGGTGCCTTTATCGGTTTCGATTTCCATCAAGTCATTGACACCTACACCGCATGAACGCGCAAAACCTTCTAAGGCTTTTGTAGGATTTCCTTCCGCATCAAAGGCCGCTTTTTTCGCCGGCCCTTTGCGCTCCACCACCTTATCGGCTTGTGCCATATCCAGTGCTTGAACCCACACCGCTAGACGGCGTGGTGCGGCGTAAATTGTAACCGTTTCAAAACTTAAATCGGCTTGCTCCAAACCTTCCGTTAAACCCCTTGCAAAGGCTTCTGACAATTTCTTAAGCGCTTTTGGAGGCAATTCTTCTGTACCGATTTCAACTAAAAAATCTTCGCGAACCGAACTCATACTGATGCCTCCTGTGCATGTTTCACTAAAGGGAAGCCCAAGGCTTCACGGCCTGTATAATAGGCTTCGGCCACCGCTCGCGCCATAGTACGCACTCGCCCGATAAAACGTGCACGCTCTGTAACACTTATCGCATGACGCGCATCTAATAAGTTAAAAGTATGAGAGGCTTTTAAAACCTGCTCATAAGCCGGTAGAGGCAACTTGGCTTCAATCAGCTGCTTAAAGGCTTGCTCACATTCATCAAATTGACGGAATAATACGTCGGTATTGGCATATTCAAAGTTATAGGTCGACATTTCGACTTCATTTTGATGAAAAACATCCCCATAAGTGACTTTTCCGCTTGTGCCATCCACCCAAACTAAATCGTATACGCTATTCACACCCTGCAAATACATGGCAATACGTTCAAGACCATAAGTGATCTCGCCGGTAACTGGACGACACTCTAGTCCACCTACCTGCTGAAAATAGGTAAACTGCGTAACTTCCATTCCGTTCAACCAAACTTCCCAGCCCAAGCCCCAGGCCCCTAGAGTTGGGGATTCCCAGTTATCTTCAACAAAACGAATGTCGTGCTCTAACGGATCCAAGCCCAACATCTTTAAGGAGTCTAAATACAATTCTTGGATATTTTCCGGTGAAGGCTTCAACATCACTTGAAACTGATAATAGTGCTGTAAACGGTTTGGGTTTTCACCATAACGACCATCCGTTGGACGACGACTTGGCTGCACATAAGCCGCTCGCCATGGCTCTGGACCAATTGAACGTAAGAAAGTAGCCGGATGAAAGGTACCTGCACCCATTTCATTATCATAGGGTTGCATCACGACACAGCCCTGTTCAGCCCAAAAGGATTGCAGGCTTTGAATTAAGCCCTGAAAAGTATGGATACCCGCTGTGCGGTTATTAGCGTTTGACACAAAAGAACCCCTAGACAATAATCTACGCCATCACATGACCTACGCTAACCAAGCGCGGTTACTAGGATTGACCGTACATTTCTAACAAAAAAATTAGCCTGATTATACCCTAAAGGAATCCTGATGAACACGCATCAACTCAATGCAAAAGGCTTAAAGTGCCCAATGCCAGTTATCAAGCTTCAACAATTAGTCCGCCAACTTTCAGTTGGAGATCAAATTGAAATCGCTTGTACCGACCCCGCCGCTGAAAAAGACATTCGAAGCTGGTGCAAAATAAACCGTCACCCATTCTTAAACGTCAAATCAGAAATAGATCATCTGCTCATTTACATTCAAATTGATGGCAGAAAAAGCTAATTTATTCGTTTTTTATAAAAAAACTTAACTTTTTTGACTTTCCTACTTCACTCGCACAACTTTTGTAAGCTATAATCGACGCACAAACACCATAATAAGATTTTTCTACTAGATTAGAAAAACGTGAAAGGAGTAGGCATTGCTATGCAATATGAAGAAATAAACCCGTTTTGCCGGGCTTTACAATGGATTAGCTTGGCATTTTTGATCACCCTACCTGTCAACTTAGCGCACGCTAAAACCGAATTTAAAACACAGATTCTTGAGCTGCCAACCCAGCTAAAGGAATCTACAAATTCAACAGAACAGCTTGCTCAAAGCACTTCTTTAAATAAATTCGAATTTATTATTCGCCCAAATCAGACCCTAAGCCACGCATTAGACAAAGTAGCCGATACCGCACAAACAGCATTAAAAATTAGTCAATCTAACAATTCTGAATTATTCACCAATCTTCGTGTCGGTGATAAACTCGTGATCTGGACAGACACAGATAACCAGTTACAAAAAATTGACATGGATCGTAGCCGCATCCTGAGCTACCACTTAGAAAAAAAAGACGATCAATTTCGTATTTACGAAAACCATAAAGTGGTTGATACCAAAATTAAAATGTCGTCTGCGACCATTCACGATTCCTTTTACATTGCCGGAGAAACCGCTGGCCTTAGCCCACGCACTATTATGAACCTAGCTGACCTGTTTGCTTGGGAGGTCGACTTTGTGCGTGAACTTCGTAGTGGTGATGAGCTTAAGATCATTTATGAACAACGCTACCTAAACGATGAATTTTTAGGGGATGGTAATATTCTGGCCGCAGAACTGACAGTTGGTGGACAACGCAAAGTGCGTGCTTTTCGCCTAGAAATTGAAAATCAATTGATTGGTTATTATGACGAAAACGGTCAAAACCTGCGTAAAGCGTTTATGCGTAACCCCATAAACTACACACGTATAAGCTCTCGTTTTCAACGTGGCCGACACCACCCAGTATTACAAGAAACCCGTGACCACAGAGGCGTAGACTATGCCGCACCGACTGGCACCCCCATTTATGCTGCGGGTGATGGCGTTATCAGTTACAAGGGCTGGAATGGTGGTTACGGCAAAAAAGTCGTGATCAAACATGCCGGACGCTATGAAACAGTTTATGCGCACCTATCTCGTTATGGAAAAGCCAAGCGAGGCCAAAGTGTTAAACAGGGCGATATCATTGGCTATGTCGGCAAAACCGGATTAGCCACCGGCCCTCATTTGCATTATGAGTTCCGCATCAACGGCGTACATCGTGACCCTTTAAAAGTTAAGTTCCCTGATGCAGAGCCAGTGTTAGCAACATATCGAAATGACTTTGATCAATATGCCTCTATTATGCATAGTCAACTAACGCGCTTTGATCCTGAACTCACCCAACTGGCGTTAAACTTTGAATAAGTCGCTTTTTATCGGACTTATGTCCGGTACTAGTGCAGACGGTATTGATGCTGCACTAGTACGCTTAAACAATGGTCATAAAATTGAACTTATCGATTTTTTGACCTACCCGTCTCAACTTAAACCTCAGCTCACTAAACTAAATCTAGATACAAAAATCAGCTTAACCGAACTAGCAGAGTTACAGGTTAAAATTGCGCAGGAATTTAGTCAGGCCGCTCTGACACTTATCAAACAAAATGGCTACGAAACCGCTAACATCAATGCGATTGGCAGCCATGGCCAAACTATTTTTCATGCTCCAGAGCTGGGCATGAGTATGCAAATTGGCCACCCCGCCATCATAGCCAAGCAAACAAACATTGCTACGGTCGCTGATTTTCGAGTCGATGACATGGCTCTTGGTGGCCAGGGAGCACCGCTTGCCCCTTGTTTCCACCAGGCCTTATTTGACAAGCACCACAAGCCAATCTGCGTGGTAAATATTGGTGGCATCGCTAATATTAGCTATATAAATACGGATAACGACGTTATCGGATTTGATACCGGACCTGGTAACGCGTTGATGGATGAAGTATGCCAACAAGCCTTTAAGCTAGAATATGATCAAAACGGCGATTTAGCGGCGCAGGGCCAAGTAAATCATACATTATTAAACGCATTGCTGTCCGACCCTTACTTTGAACAACCGACACCCAAAAGCACCGGACGTGATAAATTTAACCAGGCCTGGTTGCTAAAACACCTTCCACGAAATATTGAGCCTAACGACCTACTCGCTACTCTTAACCAGCTCACAGTTGAAAGCATTGGCGCAGAACTGATGAAACTTGATCTACCAAGCCAAACCGCTTGCTTAATTTGTGGCGGTGGCGCTTATAATCGAACTTTATTAAACCGTTTACAGTCAAAACTACCCAATTTAAACATCCAATCAACCGAACAACTTGGTCTCAATCCCAATGCAATTGAGGCGATGATGTGTGCCTGGCTCGCAAAACAACGTTTAGATCATATTGAAATTGATTTAACCAAGATTACAGGCGCATCAAGGCCAGCTGTATTAGGCGGTCTCTGGCACCCTTAATCTTTGTGGAGATCAAAGTCACCCAAACCCTTCCATACCAGTTCAAGCCGATTTAACTTAATAATTATAGATAAAAAAGCAGGCCCAAAAGAGCCTGAAGAAACCCTGTCGAAACAGGGATACGAGGATACCAATTAGGAATTCCGACTGAGGAAGTCGGACGCGCTATTTAGGATAAATAGCGCGCTAAACAATTACATAATGTCAAACGATTTAGTGAAACCAACTACCATCATTAGATCGCCATCGCCATCTTTACCCAGACCTGTATCTTCACCCATTGTATTAATCAATGACAAACCCAAGTCTGCCCCTGGAGCTAGTTCAGCTGAGTAACCAACTTCCAACCAGCTATAATCTGTATCTTCACCAAGAAAATCTTGCGTGATGCCATATAAACCGTACACGCTACCGTATTCATATGAAGCCGTTAACACACTATAGTCATGTGCTTCTGCACCAACCGCTGGTCCAGTATGATTACCAACATCAATTCCAAGTGAAAAACCACCATAAGAGGCTGATAAATTGACTTCATCATATTCCTTATCCCATACCTCTTCAGTATAACGATACAAAGTAACGCCAGCACTAAGGCCAACACCAGATACTTCGCCAGACCAGCCGCCGTATACATCATATTCAATTTCGTCATCTTGAACTTCAGATGCCCACAAACCTGCATATATGCCAGATTCGTTTTCATAATCCACACCCGCTTGGGCGGCGGCTGCACCAGCAGATTGTGGCAAACCACGGAAAATATACTGGGAAACTAAACCGGCATTACCCGTCACACCAGCTTGTACGCTAGCTGGGGCTAAAACGGCTAACGAAGATCCGGCCATTGCCATTGAAAGTACCAATGTTTTTAATTTAGCTGTCTGTTTCATTTGTGTTTTCCTTTTTTGTTGTGAAAGACTTTAAATCTCAACAAACATAAAGCTTATTAAATGCCAACACATTAAAACTTACATAAAAAACAATAAGTTAATTAAAAAATAACGAGCATATTATTTTTATCACCGCTCCTTATGCACCAATCTGGTTCACTCATGCACCTTGATCTTGTCAAAACAACTTGACTCAGCCTCAAAAAACACTCGTAAGCGTGCATCCAACTCATGAAACTGCTTTATATAGGCTTTACCCAATGCTGTAACAAAAGTACCGCCACCCGATTTTCCGCCCTTTTCACTCAGAACCAAAGGATCATGCGTCAACTTATTCATATCCTCTACTAGCTTCCAGGCTTTCTTGTAAGACATACCCATCTCTTTTGCGGCGCGATTAATTGAACCAAAACGATCAATATTTTCCAACAAAGTAATTCGCCCAATCCCTAAATAGCCCTCACCTTCTTCGGTTACTATCCAAAACCGTGCCCGAATGCGTTTTGAATAAGCGTCACCAGGTAACTTTTGCACATTACTTTTCTGCATAAACCGACTTCCTAATATTCTATAAGCTACTTAAATAACCCCAAGGTGACAAATTCTGAATTAATTGCGATAATCAGCAGATAAATCTGACCTATGCCAAATATAAACAAAATCAACTTCGTGCATTAGATTCACGAGTGTTATTAACTTTGCGGACACACTATGTCAAACAAAAGCTGTCGCTATACTGACAATACTCAGCAAGCCAAACAAACCACCAACCAGGTTTTACAGCGGTTAAACGAGCTGAACGTCCCGTCCACTCCAGTTCATTTTACGTTGCTTTATGAAATGGTTAGTCAAACTGATCCAGAGTTTGCCGAAGAACTTTCTAACTTAATCAAACACCATGATTATACCGATGAGTCAGTTCGTCCACTATTTCGCGAACTGCTCAAACGCATTATTAACCAACATCTTCCGACCGACGAGGTTAGTCAACTGATAAATGAGGTGCTAGAGCACCTTGAAAATTGGTCTTCAGAGTCTGAACACTATCATCAATTATTGATTGAGAATATGGCGTGTTTACAAGCCTGTCAAACACAAGACAAAGTCATGCAATGTTTAAATCAAAATATATTGCCGCCGATTCAAAAAATAACCAACAATAACCAAAAACTCCAGCAACAAATAAATGATTCTACACAGATAATAAAAAAGCTAAAGAGTGAACTAGAACACGTTACCACTCTAGCCAAAACCGACTCATTAACAGGCATTCCAAATCGGCGAGGTTTTAATGAACTGATTGAAGAGCAAATCAAAACGGTTCAATCAGAAGGCATAAGCTTGTGTATGGTACTGTTAGACCTAGACCACTTTAAAAAAATAAATGACACTTACGGCCATTTAGTTGGCGATAGTGTACTGCGTTACATTGCACGCACTTTACATGCAGAAACAAAAGGTCATGATGCCATTGCCAGACTGGGCGGCGAAGAGTTTGTGATCTTACTGTCTGATATTAGTTATCAGAATGCACTCAATATCAGTGAAAAAATACGCCATCGCATCGCCAGCAAAGTGTTAAGCGTAAAAGGTCATACCTTACCATTAAAATTCACCAGCTCTTTCGGTGTATCACAATATAAGGCGAGAGAAAGTGCGGATCAATTATTTGATCGAGCTGATCGCGCACTGTATTTAGCAAAACAAAATGGCCGTAATCAGACCTGCGGAGAACACCAGCTTTGAGCTCGCTCATTAAATGAAATAGCCGCCAAATCATTGATAAAGCGGTTATCCAATTTCAAACCACCCCCCCCTCTTTTCTAAAAGTATGACCTTCACCCCCTCACTTAAACATAACAAATTCACTTAAAATTTTGATGAGCCAATAAAAATATATTTACAGCTAAACAGCGACACATTCCACAAACTTATCCACAACCTTAAAGGCTGATTAACAAGGTTTTGATTGTATTTATACCGGTTAGAATTCTGCCTAAATTGTGTAAAACCCTACAAAAATAGCACTTGCACAAGCGTCTAAAATTTACTATATTTTGATACACATAAAAAACAAATCACTACATGTTGTGGAATTATGCTTGATAAGGCACAACTTTATTATCGACAAAATTTAAATTCTGTTTTTATGAAGTACCGCTAAGCCAATGAAAAGCCAAGCGAAAAAAATTTCACACTATTAGCAGTTAAAAATTTTATACACAGCTAAAAACGTAGGTAAAAAAGTAGGACATCATGACGAACCAAGACAGCGCTCCCAAAACCACTCTTCAGGTCACCAAACGTGATGGCCGAAAAGAGCCAATCGACTTAGAAAAAATTCACCGTGTTATCACTTGGGCCGCAGAAGGTTTAGAGGATGTATCGGTTTCTGAAGTTGAGCTGCGTTCACATATTCAGTTCTATGATGGGATCAAATCATCCGATATTCATGAAACCATTATTAAATCCGCCGCCGATCTGATCTCTGAAACCTCACCTGATTACCAGCATTTATCGGCACGTTTAGCGATCTTCCATCTTCGTAAAAAAGCATTTGGACGCTTTACCCCGCCTGCGCTATTTGAACAAATTAATAAAATGGTTCGGGCCGGGCGTTACGATGCTGAGTTGCTTGAAAAATACACAAAAGCTGAAATTGATGAATTGGATAATTACATGTGTCACGAACGTGACATGGAATTCAGCTACGCGGCGGTTAAGCAGCTAGAGGGCAAATATCTCGTTCAAAACCGAGTCACTGGCGAAATTTATGAAAGTCCTCAGTTTATTTATATGCTGATTCCTATGTCTTTATTCGCACATTATCCAAGTGAGTTGCGAATGAATGTGGTCAAGCGTTTTTATGATGCCGCTTCGCAATTTAAACTGTCGCTACCTACGCCGATCATGTCTGGTGTTCGCACACCAACGCGCCAATTTAGCTCGTGCGTGCTAATCGAATGTGGCGATTCGCTAGACTCAATCAACGCGACCTCTTCATCTATTGTTAAATACGTCTCACAACGCGCTGGTATTGGCGTCAATATCGGACGTTTACGCGCGATAGGTAGCCCAATCCGCGGCGGTGAAGCCTACCATACAGGCATGATTCCCTTTATCAAACACTTCCAAACGGCGGTTAAGTCTTGTTCACAAGGCGGTGTACGTGGTGGTGCAGCCACCCTTTTCTACCCAATTTGGCATTTGGAAGTCGAATCTTTATTGGTGCTGAAAAACAACCGAGGCGTTGAAGAAAACCGGGTGCGTCATTTGGATTATGGTGTACAGATCAATAAACTCATGTATCAGCGCATGATTGAAGGTGGCACCATCAGTTTATTCAGTCCTTCCGATGTGCCGGGATTGTATGATGCCTTTTTTGAAGATCAGGTTGAGTTTGAGCGTCTTTATAAGATCTATGAAGCGGATGAAACCATTCGCAAAAAACAAGTCAAAGCGATTGATTTGTTTACTCAATTAGCCCAAGAACGTGCTCAGACCGGTCGCATCTATATTCAAAACGTCGATCACTGTAATACCCACAGTCCGTTTGACCCGAAAAAAGCACCAATTCATCAGTCAAACTTATGCTTAGAAATCGCCCTACCAACCAAGCCATTAAACTCGGTTGAAGACCCAAACGGCGAAATTGCATTGTGTACACTGTCAGCCTTTAACCTAGGCGCGATTGAAAATCTAGATGAGCTGGAAGATTTATCCGACTTGATCGTGCGCGCTTTAGATAGTTTGTTAGATTACCAAGATTACCCAATCGAAGCCGCACGTATTTCAAGCCACGGACGCCGTACTTTAGGCGTGGGTGTTACCAACCTCGCCTATTATTTAGCCAAACATAATGTACGTTATTCAGATGGCTCGGCTAATGGTTTAGTGCATCGTGCATTTGAAGCTATTCAATACTATTTATTAAAAGCTTCTAACCAATTGGCTAAAGAAATTGCACCCTGTGATATGTTCTCAGACACGCACTACGCGCAAGGTATCTTGCCGATTGATACCTATAAAAAAGAATTGGATGCGATCTGCGACGAACCACTGCATTACGATTGGGAAACCTTGCGTAGCGAGATTAAAAAACATGGGCTACGCAATTCAACCTTAACCGCGTTAATGCCTTGTGAAACTTCATCACAAATCACCAACTCCACCAACGGCATTGAACCGCCGCGTGGTTATATTTCGGTAAAAGCCTCCAAAGACGGGATTTTAAAGCAGGTTGTGCCAGGCTTTAAAGAGGTCAAAGATAATTACGAGTTGTTATGGAAAATCCCAGATAACAAAGGCTATTTGCAGCTGGTGGGGATTATGCAAAAGTTTGTTGATCAAGCAATTTCGGCCAACACCAACTACGACCCAACTAAATTTGAAGACGAACGCGTGCCGATCAAACAGGTGCTGCAAGACTTACTTTACGCCTACAAACTGGGTCTAAAAACCTTGTATTATCACAACACTCGCGATGGCGCAGACGACTCGCAAGAAGATGATGACTGTGCAGGCGGTGCTTGCAAGCTCTAAAGGGCTGTTTGATCAACCTCTGATTTAAAAAGACCACCAGGCCAGGTGGTCTTCGCGTATAATTTTTTGATAATTATTATCATTTAAAACCTATAGGAACACTGGATCATGAGTTGCCAAGAAAAAATGACCTACTCCACTTTTTGCCGTAATCAAAACGATGCAATGAAAGAGCCGATGTTTTTTGGCCAAAACGTCAATGTGGCACGCTATGACCAACAGAAATACCCCATTTTCGAAAAACTGATAGAAAAACAGCTGAGTTTTTTCTGGCGCCCAGAGGAAATCGATTTATCGACTGATCGCGGAGAATACGCCAATCTTCCCGAGAATGAAAAGCATATATTTATCAGTAACTTAAAATATCAGACTTTGCTCGACTCCGTGCAAGGTCGTTCTCCTAATGTGGCGTTATTGCCCTTAGTATCGATTCCAGAACTAGAAACTTGGATTGAAACCTGGTCTTTTTCCGAAACCATTCACAGTCGCTCTTACACCCACATTATTCGCAACATCGTGACCGATCCGAGCTTGGTGTTCAATGACATCGTTACCAATGATGAGATTGTTAAACGCGCCATCAGTGTGACCGAACATTACGATCAGCTGATTTATCTGACTAATAAAATGTACGCCAATTCGATTGATATTGAAAAGGATGCTGAGTTCCGTAAACAAATCAAAACCGCGTTATATTTAACGGTTGTGTCGGTAAATGTATTGGAAGCGATTCGTTTTTACGTCTCCTTTGCATGCAGCTTTTCATTTGCGGAACGTTCTTTGATGGAAGGTAACGCTAAAATAATTAAACTGATTGCGCGCGACGAAGCCCTGCATTTATCCGGCACCCAGCATATGATTAATCTATTGCGCAGTGGTGAGGATGACCCGGAAATGGCGGACATTGCTAAAGAGCAACATGAAGCTGTGATCAGTATTTTCCGCGATGCGGCGGAACAAGAAAAACAGTGGGCGGCTTATTTATTCAAAGACGGCTCAATGATTGGTCTGAACACCAGTATCTTGCAGAGCTATGTGGAATACATTACCAATGTTCGACTCAAGGCCTTAAGTCTAGATCCAATCTTCCCCCAAAAAGGCAACCCTCTACCTTGGATGAATAACTGGTTGGTGAGCGATAATGTACAGGTCGCACCACAAGAATCAGAAATCAGCTCCTACTTAGTCGGGCAAGTGAATTCCAAAGTCAGCAAAGATGACTTTGGCGACTTCTCACTCTAAAGCACACTTAAAACGCCAACCACCAGGCCTGGTGGTGACTAAAATATAATCGAATCCATATTTAACTGGGTGGCTGATCAGGCATTAACAAAATTCGTCGGGTAATTTCCAACTCTATATCCCGCCCAATTTTCTGCTGCATTTGACGCTGGATCACACGCAAGGTTTCCGCACTCAAATCTTCGCGTGACGTAATATCTACCCAAACACGCACATCGCCGCCAAAGCGCGACTCCACATCGGTCACATCTACCTCAACATCATTTTGTTTCGCACTCACCCACTCAACTTGATGCAATTGACGCATCAAGTTATTTTTCTCTACCAGCTCGTAAAAGGACATCAATAATGGAATCGAAATCAGCACCATTAAAATCAAGGTATAGCTGATGCCCTTCTTTGCCCGCTTAACCGGCGAATAACCCAGCACAATGAAGGTGAAGGCGGCTGCCAAGGTAATACCGACTAAGTTAGTTAAAAACAATAAGAACGAACCTAAAACAATCGCCCAATCGCCCCAACCCAGGCCAATACCGGTCACCGCTAAAGGAGGAATTAACGCCACCGCAATCGCCACACCCGCCAGTGACTTCGCCACTTCGGCTCGGGCACTGGCATAAGCCCCCGCTATGCCGGAAATTACAGCCACCATTAAATCTAATAAATTCGGATTCAAGCGTGCTGCAATTTCAGGAGTGACGGTACTTAAAGGCATCAACCAGGCATAAATCGTGCCTACCAACAAAGCCACCGACGTACCCCAGAATAGCGTTTTTAAAGCGGTTTGCATCATGTTTAACTCATAACGCACCACTCCCATCGACAGAGAAATAATCGGTGCCATTAATGGTGCCAGAATCATCGCACCAATAATGACCGGACCTGAACTCATAAACAAACCCGTAGCGCCTAACAGCGTACTCAACACCATTAAGACAATAAAACTTTCACTGAATAACGCTCCAGTGCGCAAAGTTACAAACAGATCTTTAAAATCTTCATCGCTGGCGCGTGGGAAAAAAGGCACGGGTTTGGTCAATAACGCACTGGTTAAATCGCCTTGTGGCAAAGCTTTAATGCGAACTTTATCTTTTTGATTTTTAAGATCTTCATCCTCAACTTCGCTCACTTCGATGTTACCCATGCCCCGTCCTAGGTGGAAACACACGGCTTTGGGATAAATCATTAAGTCTAGCTGATTTGCTTGATAAGAATAACCATCAATCCGATATTCAAATTCGCGTCCACTAGAAGTCAAAGTTAATTTACTGGTTTGAATGACCCCCACAATTCTGGATAAATCGTCCATCGAAAAGCGGCGTACAAAAAACACCACAAACATAAAATACAAATAGTTAATCAAGCTTTTAGGCGCCAATACAAAGGCATTTAACTTGCCATCTTGGCTGGATAAGTTTTCGTTCACATGATTCGCACCTTGGCTTCGGCTGTTATGCTCCAGCACCAAAATACCCGTGGCGGCCGTTTGAATATGTTGATCCTTAGCGGTAATTAAACTGTAGCTATCAAAATGAATTTCATGCAGGTTATGCCAAAATGCTTTAATCTTGTCCCACATAGTGGCTTCAACCGCATTGTTTAAGCCAAATACATCCCCTGCTGTAACGTGTTGAAAAACCGGTTCTTCATTACAAATCAATACATCTACCAATTGACGACGATCAAGGTCCAGCGCATCCTCAAGTGCTTGGCTTAAATCCTTGCTGATCCCCATGCTTTTCATCGCAGCGGGGCAATGTTCGTTTGGTAAAATCGCCACACTAGGCGGTTGATCCAACAACTTAGCTTTATTCAGCCAACCTTTTAATTCAGCATCCGTCAGATAACTTAAAAATAAAATTTCACCTGTTTGCATAATCTCTGCATTAGGTTCAACAATATTCAGCGCCATAGCGCCATGTTGACTTAATAGCGATTTAATTTCATCAATGCGTTCTGATGTAGACAACTCACCCAGCAAAAGATAGATCGTTTGGTACACCTAAAATCCTTTAAATATTATTTGTATTGCTAGTTAAAAACTCTGATTCAGATTCTAAACTACAAATCCTGATTCAATGCGGTTATTACAAAAGATTTATCATCCGCCTTATTTTGGTTAGCTTGAAGAAACGGTCATTTAGGCTCTTTTCATAACGTTTAGATCCAAAAAAGCCCGAACTAAGTCGGGCTTTTTTGGCCGTACAAGCAAAGATAGCTTTATCCTATCTTTACCAGAAGCTCCTAAGTTACGCAATTACAGATAAACGGGTTTGTTAACATTAACTCTAATGAATCACCCACATGGCATCTGAAACCAGACACATTCCACCTAACTTTTTCAGTACGGGACGCACCGTTTCAATAATCGCAAAAGCTTCCTCTTCTGAACAGGCAATTAACACATAGCTGTTATCGAATATTCCACTTAAAATATCTCCACCTCTTAAGCCCCTCTCTCCATTACCATGAGCTTCACGTATAACTGTGTAGCTATTAATATTGATCTTAGCAAGTGATTCTAATAAGGCTTCAACCTCATGGGTATCAACAATAAATTCAACACGTTTTACTGGTTTCATTTTCAACTCCAATATTCTTTATTAAGGTTAACTTTAAGTCCACAACATACTAATTGCTGCAAAATACAAAGGAATCCCAATCACAATATTAAATGGAAATGTGACACCCAGCGACATCGTAAAATAAACACCCGGCTTAGCCTCTGGAATGGCATAACGACAAATCGCTGGAACCACGATATAAGAACCACTCGCAACCAATACTGCTAACAATAGAGCATCACCTTGTCCCATACCTAATACATAAGCCAAACCTATGGCTAAACTTGCATTCACTATTGGCATAAACGCAGCAAAACTCATCAAAAAAACATCCAAGTCTTTGGTTTGACGAAGTTGACGCGCTACTAATAAACCCATTTCAAGTAAAAAGAAAGCCAACACTCCTTTAAAAATTTCACTCGTAAAAGGAGCCATCATGGCTTTACCTGCATCACCGGTTATATACCCGATTACCAAACTACCTATCAAAAGCAAGTGGGCGCCATCAGTAAAGGCTTCATGCAAAACGGCTTTCAGCGAAACAGAATTACCTGGCTGGTTTATAGCAACCTGGCCAGCTCCTACCATCTCTGTTTGGCTTTGATGCTTTCTAACCAACGTAGCCAGCAAAACCGCCATGATAATGGCTGGTGATTCCATCAATACCATTGCCACCGTCATATAGCCACCAAAATCAATTTCATTTTTAGTCAGGTATTGCTGTGCGGCGATAAAAGTTACCGCGCTAATTGAACCATAGGTAGCCGCAATCGCCGCTGCGTTAAAAGGGCTCGTCCTATTTCGCAAAAATAAAAACGTGTAGGCCGGTACTAAAAAAGCCATAAAAAGCGCGGCCCCTATTGCAATCAAAGCTGTACTACTAAAACCACTCGCCGAGAGAGCTACCCCTCCTTTAAAACCGATAGCAACGAGTAGATACAAGGAAAAAAACTTCGCAATCGGTGCCGGAATCTCAAGGTTTGAGCGCACCGCCGCCGCAAATAACCCAAAAAAGAAAAATAATATGGCTGGGTCGATCAGATTGTTAACCAATGATAAATTCATTGTTACGTCCTCATGAAATTAAACACATCAAAAAAATTACTGTGCAATCATAATTTAATGCCATAAAATAAAATAATGAATTGTTTTGATAATAACCATAGCCATTTGGCTATATAGATTAATAAGGATTTTGTAGTGAGAGTCACTTTACGGCAATTACAAACCTTTGAAGCGGTGGCTAGGCTCAACAGTTTTTCTCGAGCCGCACAGGAAATGCATGTCAGCCAACCAACGGTATCTAAGCAAATCAAGTTATTACAAGATGAAGTAGGCTTGGCGTTAATTGAACAGTTTGGCAAAAAACTCTTTCTAACAGATGCGGGTAAGCTTTTATATCAGACTTGTGGAGACTGGGTAAAAACCTGGGATCGATTTGAACAAAACATTGCCAACATGAAAGGCATGACTACAGGGCAATTGCGCATTGCGACTGTTACCACCACAAAGTATTTTTTACCAAAAATAATGGGACAATTTTGTCATACCTATCCAGGTGTTGATGCCCGTTTAGAAATTCTAAATCGAGAACGGGTCATGGAGCGCCTTGAGCGCAATGAAGATGATGTCTATATTATGGGCGTGCCGCCAGATAATCCCAATATACTAGCCCACCCCTTTCTCGCTAACAGCTTAATGCTGATCGCACCACTGGACCATCCATTAGCTAAAAGGCGCTCTATTCCTATTCAGGAGATCGCCAAAGAACCTTTTATTATTCGCGAACCGGGTTCAGGCACACGTGTACAAATTGAAAGGCTTTTCAGTGAATTCAACCTACCCCTCAACATTCGGATGGAAATGGGGAGCAATGAGGCTATTAAGCAAGCGGTGGCAGGCGGACTTGGGTTATCGATCTTATCGAGTAGCACTCTAATTCATGAACAAAAAGCGAATGAATTGGCAATACTCGATGTGCAGGGATTTCCGATTCAGCGCTATTGGTATTGGGTGCAACATAAGGATAAAAATCTATCACTCATAGCCCAAACCTTTTATGATTTTTTGCTGGAACACCTTGACCAATTCAAAGTTTAATTGACTAGGGCTTATGGATTACAAAAACCACAATATTGAGGGTCTGCCGTCGTTTTATTGGCAGGATGCATCTGCATTTGTTCATAATGACAATGCTGACAAATGTATACATGATTCAGAATTGATTGCGTTGGCAGCCCGCACTCAGCACATTGCAAGCCTGGGTTAGACTTAACAATATCAAAACCCGGCATTTCACACTGCGGGCAACAGGATGATAATTGTTTAACCAAGTTATGGGTAGCCGTTTCAATTACCTTCATCCGGCTCGGATTGTGCATCGCTCGCATATCCGTTTCAATAAAGGCCGAACCATACTGTTCAAACAAACTGCTAAAGTGATACTTTAATTCTTCAAGATCTTTAATACCTTTAATAATTCCCAAATTTTCACCCTGTGCTTTACGCAAGATAAGCCCATGAGAGGGAAACTTAACCGACTCGGCAAATGCCAGCAAATCAGACTCACTGGTCACTTCTTTACCATTAAAATTGGTGTCGACGCTTAAGGCTCGCGCCAAAATTTCAAGGTTATGTTTTTTATCGATTAACATCACCAACTCATCATCAGCACTCATAAAAAACATCTGTGGATGAGGCCCAAACGACCCTTCACTGGCAACAACCAAATCACCGCCTGTTTGATCTAAGGCCATTAAACATTTATTGCGCAAGGTCGTAATAGGATCATCTTTGCGCTCAACCTCACCCGAGAAAGTTCCAAGCAAATCCGTATCCAAGTCAGCAACAACTTCACAGCAAACATACAACGCTTGCTCAAGTATCGGCGCAATCACCTGTTCTTTATGATGCTGCGTTGCAATCAATAAACGTCGTGTAACAAATAGATTATCCACCACTAGATCCTATTCAACGCTTATAGCGAGCCCTTTAACCGACTCGTCAAACGCTCCACGGTCATAAACCAAATGACCATTCACCCAGGTGTGTGTAACCTGAGAATGAAATTGCGTGCCTTCAAGCGGGGACCAACCACACTTGTACAAAATATTATCTTTATTAACCGTCCATTGCGCATTCAAGTCCACCAAAGTTAAATCGGCATAGTAACCTTCGCGAATAAAGCCTCTTTTAGTCATGCGATACAAAACAGCTGGGTTATGACACATCTTCTCAATAATTTTTTCCAACGAGATTTGGCCTTGCTGATAAAACTCCAACATCACATTTAGTGAATGTTGCACCATTGGCGCACCTGACATCGACTGAAAGTAAGGTCGATCCTTTTCTGCTTCTGTATGAGGGGCGTGGTCTGTGGTAATCAAATCAATATGATCATCTAACAACGCCTTTAAAAGGCCCTGACGATCTTGTTCGGTTTTAATTGCCGGGTTCCATTTAATTCGAGTCCCCAAACGTGCATAATCTTTGTCACTAAACCATAAATGATGCACTGATACCTCAGTGGTAATATTCTTTTCAGTTAACGGAATATCATTACGGAACAAAACGGTTTCTGCCGCAGTGGTTAAGTGCAAAATATGCAAGCGGGCATGATGTTTATTAGCTAACGCAATGGCTCTTTCAGTTGCCTCAAAACAAGCACGTTCGCTCCGAATAATGGGATGGTATTCAATCGGTACATTATCACCGTATTCTTGGCGAAAACGCGCTTCATTTTCCTCAACAATCTGTTCTTTTTCGGAATGAATCGCAATAATTGACCGACAATTCGCAAAGAGTTTTTCCATTATTTCGGGATTATCGGCTAATAAATTACCCTTCTTAGTAAAATACAAACCATCATCCGAAACGCCCAGCAACTTTGAGGTGTCCGTTTGAATAACTTCATCTATATTGTCGCCATTAACCCCAAGAAAAAAACCATAATTTGCTAAGGATTTCTGTGCCGCAAGGGCATATTTTTCTTCGAGAACTGACATTGAAAGCACATTCGGTACGGTATTAGGCATATCAATATAAGAAGTCACGCCACCGGCCACCGCCGCTCGACTCTCGGTCAGCATATCCCCCTTGTGAGTCAGGCCTGGATCACGAAAATGCACCTGGGCATCGATCACACCAGGGAATAAATACAGGCCCGTTGCATCGATCACTGTGGCACCCGGAACTTCACTAAGGTTACCGATTTTATGAATGAGCTGATCTACAATCAGCACATCAGCTATAAACTGCTGTCCTTCATTAACTAGGGTGGCTTTTTTGATAAGAAATTTTTGCGACATGGTTTTAAATCCGTCTAATGATTGGGCTTGTTCAAGATAAATTAAACCATAAAGTCTTTAGAAGATAACTAAAAAACAGTTCTGCCAATATGCCATTCAGCTCAAACCTATTTACACGATTTTAAATAAAGACCAAATACCTGTAAAAACACTACTTAAAAAAAAAGCTGAACATTTCTGTTCAGCTTATACGTAATTTGGCGGAGAGCGGGGGATTCGAACCCCCGATAGGCTATTAACCTATACGCGCTTTCCAGGCGCGCTCCTTCAACCGCTCAGACAGCTCTCCAAATTGTGTGCGGATTATATAGGCTATTCATATCTGTGTCCAGAACAACTAGGGCACACGTATCACGCTATAACCTAGCTTTTTATAGTCATTTAATTGGGCTGTCCCTGATGGGGCGACATCAATAAAAGACGGGAAATCATCAATGGTTTTATTAACCCGCCCCGCCACGACTTCGCAAACATGAACCGTCACACCCTGCTGGTGCATTTGCTCAAAAGCCTGTTGATAAGGCTGACGGCTAAAGCTCTTACTGAACGCCTCCAGCTCTCGACCGTGACTAATGATAACCACGTCCAACTCTGCAAACGCCTGTTTTAAAGCCGTAACTTGATGTTGAATATAGGACGTGCGATTTTCAACAAAATTGGCTTCTCGACTTAATAACTCCAATACCACCCCTGCTGGTGCTTGATTGGTCTCAATCCAATTTGCGACTTGTGGATGCAAACTCGGACTGGCCAAAGCTGAACCAGCCAACATTAAACTTAAATATACGACCATCTTGATGAAACGTGACATAACGCACCTCCTTTATTTGAGGCATAAAAAAACCAGGCCTGGTGGTATTAAACAATATCACCAGGCCTGGTTGAACGTTACAAAAAATGTAAATTACATTACATCATTTCCAAGTCCATCTGCACCGCTTCAAAACCTGCAACAGCACATTCTTCGTCAATATCACCACCTGGCGCACCACTCACACCTACGGCACCATACAAACGCCCACCGGCTGAAATCGTAACCGAACCGGCCATAAAGGCTAACCCTTCACCCAAAGTTGGTAAGGCACCTTCAGCTTGACTCGTTAGCTGTGAACCTTTGGCATTAAACATTACCGAAGTATAAGCTTTTTTCTGACTGATAGAAATTGAGACAGGTGGCGCCATCGTATCGCGAATAATGGTTTGAACAATACCATTACGATCAACCACGGTAGCCGTAACCGGAATGCCTTTTGCTTCACACGCTTTTACTGCACCAACCGCTATTTTTGTCGCAACTTCTGATGTTAAACGTGGCACATCTACAGTCAAGGCTTGAGCTTGTGGCAATAAGCCAACCATCAAACCTGCACTTAATAAACCGGCCTTAATTGAGTTCTTTAACATACATCCTCCCAGAATGGTTTTTGTGTTACATTTTATTTTAATTAAACAGCGCTATGAATATTAACACCACACAGGTTAAATGGAGATAAACCGTTATGGAATTCACATTTTTTACATTAATTTTACTAGGTGTGATTTTTGTCTACCTGGCCTCAGGAGTACGCATTGTGCCGCAGGCTGAATTGCAAGTAGTTGAACGCCTTGGACGTTACCACCGAACCTTGCACGGTGGTTTAAACTTTATTATTCCGGTGATTGATCGCGTGCGCTCCAAATTTGGCACCCAAGAACAGGTGATTGATATTCCAGTGCAAAAGGTTATTACCAAAGACAACGTCAGCATTGTGATCGATGGTTTGGTGTTTTTAAGAATTAGCGATGCTAGACAAGCTACCTATGAAATCCTCAATCTTAAACATGCGATTGCTCAGTTAGCGCAAACCACGCTACGTTCTGAAATCGGCAAGATGGATTTGGACGATACGCTTTCGTCTCGTGACACACTTAACGCCACTTTGTTGATGGCGTTAGACGGTGCATCGGCTAATTGGGGTGCCAAAGTGACACGTGTTGAAATTTCGGATATTTCTGTGCCCGAAGCCGTACAGCACGCGATGGAGTTACAGTTACGTGCCGAACGTGAACGCCGAGCCACTGAAACGGAAGCGGAAGGCTTAAAAAATGCCACCATTGCGAAAGCCGAAGGTGATCGCCAAAAAGCCTTTAAGGAAGCCGAAGCAATTGAACGAACCTCTGATGCAAAACGTTACGAACAAATTCAACTTGCGCAAGGTCAGCAACAAGCCATCGAAATGCTGGCGTTGGCCATGCAATCCAACCCAAACGCGGCTGAATTCTTGCTGGCTAAAGACCGAATTAAAGCTTGGGAAGGCATTGCCGCGAGTGACTCGGCAAACAAGGTGGTGATTCCGTATGAAGCCTCAGAGTTAATCGGTTCATTAAGCGCATTGCAATCGCTATTTGTTGGCCAAAATGCAGGAAACATCAAATGACCAGTATCGGATTATTAGAGCTAATTCCTAGCTGGATGTTAATTTCAGTAGGATTGATTTTGATCGGTGTGGAAATTTTTATTGGGTTATATATCTTGCTGTGGTTTGGTTTGGGCTTGATTTTTGTAGGCCTATTAAGCTTTTTTGTCGACTTTGGTCATGGCGAAATTCAGCTAATCTTTGCGTTTGCGATTGGCACAGTACTGCTATTTGCGTTACGCCGAAAACTGATCGCACCGCAGAATGCGCAAACCGAATCCTTATCTACTTACGAGGCAGGTGAAACTGGTGTATTGTCACAACACAACGGCCAATGGATGGTGTTTTATCACGGCACACACTGGCTAGTGGCAAACCCAAATGACGACTTAACCGCCGGTCAACACATTAAAGTAACACAAATCAAAAGCAACCAGGCCTGGATTGAAGCGGAGTCCTAATGCGCTGGATTGTGCTAAGTTTATTAATACTTAACCACCAGGCCTGGTCGCAGAGTTCTGAGCTGGCGATCAGCGATCCACTTCAATATGTCAGTCAACTTGAAACACAAGTGGCGACCTCCTCTTCCGACCTATCCCTTGCACAACTTAAATCCCAACTAAAAGAAAAACGCGTGATTCATGTCGGGGAAATTCATCCCCGATATAGTGATCACTTAATTCAACTGGCAATGCTACAAAGTCTGCACCAACATTCGCCTAACGTTGCGATTGGGGTGGAATGGTTTCAACAACCCTTTCAACCCTGGTTAGATGCTTATATTTTAGGGCGGATTGATGAAGCTGAACTGCTGCATCAAACGCAATATTATCAACGCTGGCGCGTCGACTTTCGGCTATTGCGACCCATTTTGCAATACGCTCGCCAACACCAACTGCGCATTCTCGCGCTAAATGCGCCAGCTGAATTAACCCGCCAGGTTTCAAGCTTAGGTCGCCAAAGTTTGAGCATGGAGCAGCTCGCCAACCTACCCAAAATTCATCCACCCGGCGCGGAACAACATCAACGTTTAAGCCGAATTTTTGAAGATAAGATTCCCGCCGATCGTGAGATAGAAGATTTTATCTTTGCCCAGCGTATTTGGGACGAAACCATGGCGCGTAACGCGGTGGATTTTCTGAAACAGAATCCAGACCATAAATTAGTAATCTTTGCTGGCAACTTTCATCTAGCCTATCAAGCGGCGATTCCGGAAGATATGGCACGCCAAATCCCCCAGCTTAAAGAACAGCAGGTCACCATTAGTAGTGGTTCATTTGAAGATTATGAGCCGGGTGCATTTGATTATTTTGTGTTCACCGACCCGATTGAACTACCCCGCCACGCCCGACTTGGTGCGCGACTTAACACACAAAATGCCTGCATCGAATCAATCGAACCAGATAGTGCCGCCGAGAAAACTGGTCTGATGGTGGGTGATTGTCTTATTAAATTCAATGAGACACGCCTAAGCCATTATGCAGATTTAATCCTAAAACTCAGCGAAACGCCGGCCGAGTCTTCTGCAAAGCTCACGCTAAAAAGACAAAAAGAAACCATTCAAGTTGAAATACAGTTTAACTAAATAACGCGTCTTATTCGGCGCATAACGTCTCAACACGATAACAGCCCGCCTGACCGCCTAAGCGTTTAGCCAAATCCGGTAACAGCATTTGCATTTGGGATAACAATGTCCAAGGTGGATTAATTACAATCATGCCACTCGCGGTCATACCACGTCCGTTGGTATCTTCACTTAAGCCCAGTTCATAAAGTTGAATATTTCGGATTCTACTGCTAATCAGCGCTTTTTCGAGGCGATTTATGCGACGGCGCTCCACCACTGGATACCACAAAGCATAAGTGCCTGTGGCAAAGCGTTTATGCGCTTGCACCAAGGTTTCGACCACCGTGCCATAGTCCTCCTTAATTTCATAAGGCGGATCAATTAATACCAAACCTCGACGCTCTTTCGGTGGCAACTGTGCGATTAAGCCTTTAAAACCGTCGGTATCAAATATTTTTAACCGTCGATGCGAACCAAGGTTTTGTTTAAGTAACGCTTGCTCTTTTGGGTGTAATTCAAACAAACTGAGTCGGTCATGTTCGCGCAATAGGTTTTGAGCAAACCAAGGCGAACCCGGATAAAACTTCAGTCCTTGATTCGCGCCAGCCTGCTGGTTAAATTGAGCTACCAAATCGACATAAGCTTGTAATGGCGCGGCTAAGTTTGGCTTACTCCAAAGCTGACCAATGCCGTTTTGGAACTCCGCATTTTTTTGCGCTTCACTCGAATCCAACGCATAACCCCCGGCCCCGGCATGCGTATCCGCGTACCAAATAGGTTTATCTTTTTGCAGTAAGTAATCCAAACATTGCACCTGAATTACATGCTTTAATACATCCGCAAAATTTCCCGCATGGAACGCATGACGATAACTCAACATAATAAATCTAACTTCCTATTAATCAATGATTTCTTGATTATAAACTAGCACTCGAAACTTATTCGAAAAGCTCACCCCCACAGCCCTACAGTTTTATGACAGCTCTATAAAAGAAATGTTACAATCCGCGCAATTCGATCCATATAATTTTATCCAACTTGATGCAATTTGATGATAAACAGGAAGCCAAAAGCATGGAACTGAAAAACATTCAAACCATAGAAGAAGCCAGTAAACGTAGCCGCAGTGAGTTATTCCGATTTGGATTAGCACTGTTATTTATTGTCGGAGTCATCCTGTTTACCTATGTCAACTACGGCCATATTAGCATTACCTTAGTTATTGCTGCGATGATTGGCGGCTACATGGCGATGAACATCGGTGCAAACGATGTCGCTAACAACGTCGGTCCGGCCGTGGGTTCGAAGGCCATGACCTTAACCACCGCGATCGCGATCGCGGCGATATTTGAAGCCGCTGGTGCAATCATCGCTGGTGGTAGCGTAGTAACGACCATTAAAGGTGGCATTATCAGCCCAGATGATATTGCAGATGCCCAAACCTTTGTATGGTTAATGATGGCCGCCCTATTAGCCGCCGCGTTATGGTTAAACCTAGCCACCGCTTTGGGTGCACCCGTTTCCACAACCCACTCCATTATTGGTGGCGTGTTGGGCGGTGGCATCGCGGCCGCCGGTTGGGCGATTGTTAACTGGGAGACCGTTGGCCAAATTGCAGCCAGCTGGGTGATCTCACCATTACTTGGTGGTTCGATTGCCGCTATTTTACTTTATGTGATTAAACGCACCATTACCTACAAGGCCGACATGATGGATGCCTCGCGTCGCATGGTTCCTTGGCTTTTAGCTTTAATGGGTTGGGCTTTTGGTACTTATTTAATGATGAAAGGCCTAAAAAAAGTCATGCCGGTAAGCTTTATCGGTGCGGTTGGAATAGGTGTTGTGGTTGCATTAATCGTATACTTTATCACTCGACCAATCGTTGACCGTGCCTCTAAAGTTAATGCCAATAGCAAAGATGGCGTAAACAAGATGTTTACGATTCCACTTATCTTTGCAGCGGCCCTACTAAGCTTTGCACACGGTTCAAACGATGTAGCCAATGCCGTTGGCCCCTTAGCGGCTATTAACGATGCACTTTTGGGTTCAGAGATACATGGCAAGGCGGCGATTCCACTTTGGATTATGCTTGTTGGTGCACTTGGTATTGCAATTGGTTTAGCTCTTTATGGCCCTAAATTGATTCGCACCGTAGGCACCGAAATTACCGATAT